>CAZLYS010000564.1:0-259 GCA_964563415.1 uncultured Halomicronema sp. | reverse complement strand
GTCGGTCGAGTTGCCCTCGTTGGTGACGCTGCCGGCACTGTGACCAAATCTTCTGGTGAAGGCATCTACTTTGCCGCCAAATCTGCTCGGATGTGTGCAGAAACTATCGTCGAACTCTCTCAAGCAGGTCAGCGCATTCCTACGGAAGCTGATCTCAAGACCTACATCAAGCGGTGGGATAAGCAGTACGGTGCAACTTACCTAGTGTTGGATCTGCTGCAGCGCGTCTTTTATCGCACCGATGCGACGCGAGAAGCCT
>CAZLYS010000563.1:0-4042 GCA_964563415.1 uncultured Halomicronema sp. | reverse complement strand
CCTATTCCCTATTCCCTATGAAGCAAGCTACCCGCGAGTCAGAATGACGGGCTTCGGTTGCACCTGCCGATCCGTGAGGAAACGGGGACGGATGAGAGATTTCAAAATGAGCCAGAGCGATTGCACCTCATTGGGCGAACAGCGGCTTTGCCACTGGCCTGGACGGCAAAAGAGGAGTTCTGTCAGTCGGCGCTGCTGCGGTAGATCGAGCGAGTCAAATTGCAGCGTGAGAACAGGCAAGCCCTCTTCTGACCGTTGTTTGACGAGTTGAGAAGGCAATGTGCAGTGCTCATCCACGAGTTCTAACGTCATGGCCTGCCCCGTGTAGCCCCCTTCAGGCAGCGTGTCGGCTTTAGTGAGCTCCACCTCAGCAGCCACTTCTGAAATCATGGTGGTCGTGCCCCAAACAGTCGTGGTCGTGCCCTCAGGATTGGTGATCTGCAGCTTAGCTACCCGGCGTAAGTTGAACCACTCGTAAGGACTCGGGCGCGGCGCATCGAGCAAAATCAACAGGGCCAGCCCCAACATGATCAAGTTGTAGCCACTCCATAGCCAGCCAATCCCTAATCCGCGCCAGTGATCGACCGGATTCCCCATAGTCACCAGACAGTGGCCGAGATTGATCCACAAGCTCAGCGCTGTCAGGCCAAAGACCAACACCAGGGGCCATGCCAGTGACCAGTTGAAATGGTAGCGATCGCTCGCCGTGCCTTTTGGCGTCACCTTAAACCCTTTGCTAAAAGGGCGCACCATCACTTGAAAGACCGTCACTGCCAGGGGAAACGCTAATACCAGGGAATACACGTCGGAGAGTAGCGCCGATCGCGATCGATAATTCAACCAAGAAAAGACACTCAGCTGCACCAGGTAAAACGGCACAAAAAAGTACAGTAATTCGGCTTCTGTCGCACGTAACGGAATCACATTCAGAAACGCATAGGCCAGGGGCATCAACAAAAAACCCACGCGGGCGATGCTGCTAAACCAGTGAATCAATCCCTCAAAGTAGGCCAACCGCTGAATCGGCGTTAGCCCTGGGATCGTCACCGGATTCGACTTGATAAAAAAGGCCTGCAACGTGCCCTGTTCCCACCGCACACGTTGGAGGGCATGGGCAGCAATATTTTCCGCCGCGAGGCCCGCACTGAGTTTTTCGTTCAAGTAAACCAGACGATAGCCTTTAGCCGCGAGTTGAATGCCGGTGAAGAAGTCTTCACTCACAGCTTCCGTCACGAAGCCACCGATGTCTGCCAGGGCCGATCGCCGCATGATAAAGGACGTCCCCGCACAAACCACCGCGCCCGCCCCGTCGCGCACCCGCTGAATTTGGCGATAAAACACCTCTTCTTCGGGGGTGAGTACGTCTTCTAATCCCAGATTGCGGGCGATCGGGTCTGGATTGTAAAAGCTCTGAGGGGTTTGCACTAGACCCACTTGTGGATCCTGAAAAAAGCCCACTGTTCGAGTCAGGAAATTTTTCGTCGGCACAAAATCAGCGTCAAAACACACCAACAGTTCCCCTTGAGTCTTGGGAATCGCGTGGTTGAGGTTACCCGCTTTGGCGTGTTGGTTGTTGGGGCGGGTGATGTACTCACAACCAAGCTCCGCAGCAAGCGCCTGAATATCAGGACGGCGGGTGTCGTCGAGCAAATAGATCGTCTTCGGCTCATAGCTCATCGCCTGACAACCCATGATCGTGCGCCGCAAAATAAATTCCGGCTCGTCATAAGTCGGAATTAAGACATCCACCGTGGGGCGATATTCACCGCTACTCACCGCTTGGGCCAACTGATCAGCGGCTTTTCGGCGATCGCGTACCCGCAGCAACAAAAAGAGCTGCACCAGCCCACTAAATAAAATCAGCAATTCCAGCGCAAATAAGCCCAGGCTAAAGACGCCATTCAGGGGGGTTCCGAGATTGAGGGTAGAGGTCGTGCGCCAGATCAGATACCGCACGGTCAACACCCCCAAAATGCCCACCACCACTGTGCGTGACCAGGTTTGGGGCGTTGGTGACACCCGCATAATCACCCACACCAATAGCATCAGCGCCGTGGCCCAAAACCAAAAGTAACTACCAATGACCATCGGCGTCATCGCCCACACCGGGGGATGCTGCTGCAAATAATCGAGCTGTTCAAAAATGGTGGTAATCACCCCGTTCCCGGTAAACCAGGCGATCGCAATCCCCGCAGCGATCGCCAACGTACCCACCATAAACAACGTTGCTAATTGCGGCCGCCATTGCTGGCGAGAAAGTCTTGCAGAAGTCATAGGCCTCAGGAGGAGTAGTCGCCAAGGTAATGTCGGTGCTACGCAGTAGCCAACTTTTTCTACTGTCGCGGCATTCCCTAAAAGTTATGTGAACGATTTCTGATAGTTCGATGAGAAACCGTTTCAAGGTTAACCCAGTCAGTTATCAACTACGTACATCCAAAATTATGGGACCTTTATGCAGTTAGATTTGCGCATACAGAACCATTGGTTCGGGATATCGCGAACGTCTTCTCGCAAAGTTCCCTTTGTATTCTCGGGGTCTTCTCCTTGGCTCCCTATTGTGAAACTCACAAGCAAACAAACCACACCCGCTTGCCCCCTTCACTTTTAGGAGACTTTGCACTATGACGACTCAAGCGATCACCCCCCAAAGCAACCGCCTGGGCCGAATTGCCGCCTTTATTTACGGCTTGATTTGCTACGCCATTTTCTTCGTGACGTTTTTATATGCCATTGGTTTTGTCGGTAACTTCGTGGTGCCCAAAACCATTGATGCTTTGCCGGCCCTACCGTTTTACAAGGCTCTACTTATCAACGTCGCTCTGTTAGGCGTATTTGGTATTCAGCATAGTGTCATGGCCCGTCCCGCCTTTAAGCGCGCTTGGACTCGTATCGTCCCAAAGGCTGTCGAGCGCAGCACATACGTTCTATTTTCCAGTCTGTGCTTGATTGCGCTCTTTTCCTTCTGGCAGCCGTTGGGCATCACTATTTGGGATATCCAAAACCCAGTCGGTCAGTCCATCCTCTATTCACTCTATGCATTTGGCTGGTTGCTGGTTTTGGTATCGACGTTTTTGATTAACCACTTTGATCTGTTTGGCCTGCGCCAGGTGTATCTCAACCTGATTGGTCGAGAGTATACGCCCCTGAAGTTTGCCACTCCTGGTCTTTACAAAGTGGTGCGTCACCCCCTATACGTCGGCTGGTTATTTGCCTTTTGGGCGACCCCTACCATGACCGCGACTCATCTGGTATTTGCGCTAATTACCACTGCCTACATTTTGGTGGCGATTCCATTCGAAGAGCGTGACCTGATCACTACGCATGGGGAAGACTACGTGACTTACCGTCACCGGGTGCCCATGCTGATTCCCTTGGCGAAGAAACGGGCAGCCCGTTAATCGGTTGTCACGAACTGCCCAGACATCGATAAATCCCCATCAGCCGCTATCACGCCGCTGGTGGGGATTTGTCATATTGCATACGAAGCATTCATTAGCCTGAATAATTCATCAGGATGTTGGCTAGCGCTCTCCAAACCTTCATCCTCTCCAAGTGATTGAGGCACCTCTCTCGACTTTCGCGGCTTGAGTGAATTTTGCGAGGGGGATGAGGAAGTCGAGTTCCCCACGGCGGGGGTTTGGGGGCCTGCCCCCAAGGGCTCGAAAAAACAATCTGTAAATGTCTTGACCAACTTCTCTGCTGCAATAAAACGCCTTGCGCCGACAGTCACCAAGTCACCAAGCCATCCGTCTATGAGCTGGACACAGCTCTTGCAAAGAACTGCCGCCAGCCGAATGAGGATGAGTCCGACAGTTTTAGACTGGCAAAGTCTCTTGAGCCGTTTGCGCCTGAACAGCGGTAATGGCGACTGTATTGATAATGTCTTCGACGGTACAGCCACGACTGAGGTCATTGACAGGTTTGCGGAGCCCTTGCAAAACAGGACCGATCGCGATCGCCCCAGTTTCTCGCTGCACGGCTTTGTAGGTGTTGTTGCCGGTATTCAAATCGGGAAAAATCAGCACCGTAGCTTTACCCGCGA
>CAZLYS010000562.1:0-4051 GCA_964563415.1 uncultured Halomicronema sp. | reverse complement strand
AGTGATTGATACCTCCCGAACGCTTTGGGGAATCTGCGAGACATCGACTGTCGGCGTCACTTCGATAGAAAACTGCATGGCGTCAACCCATAGAATTATCAGTCGGCATCAAGGCATCATGCCGCGTAACTTTTTGGCACCGGAGGTTGGCGCACCCCCCTGAGCACGCTCAGGTTCCCCTTGATAAACCAGGGCCACCCCAATCGCCGCAATCAATAGACCGACTGCATCGACCCAAGCGATTTGGTCATTGAATAGGAGGAAGCCTAACACTAAGGTTGTGGGCGGCGTTAGATACATCAAGCTGGCCACTCGGGCCGCTGTCCGAAACTCTAAAAGCTTCAGCATGAGCCCATAGGAGCCAATCGACAGCACGATGATTAACCAAGCGAGGGTCAACACGAACTGCTGGTTCCACTGAATGCTCAAGCCCTCGACAAAAACGGCCAGGGGACTCAGGGCGATCGCGCTGGCCACGGCCTGCACAAACAAACTCTGAATAATCGGTAAGTTCTGGGATGGCTGGGTGCGGTTGAGGTGTCGTTGATATAGCGTGGCCAAGGTCATACTGGCTGCCGCGACAAACGGTAGGACATACGCAACTGGCGCGGCCCCGGCGGCACCCTCTAGCTTAGTCACGACGATTAATACGACGCCGACTAGACCCAATGCCGTGCCACACCACTGCACTGCCGATATCGACTCTTTTAATAAAGGTCCAGACAAAACGTTGGTGGCCATCGGCTGCAACGCCGTAATGAGCGCCACAATCCAGGGAGAAACGCCCAGTGCAATACCTCCAAGGGCCGTACTAAGCCAAATAGCGTGGGCCAGCACACCGATGACAGCAGCACGAGCGATCGCCGTCTGGCTGTGAAACCGCAACTCCTGGCGATAGGCCAGCCAGCCCAGCAGCAGCATCGCCACGCAGACGTAGCGAACAAACAGCAGCGTAAAAACTCCTGCGTAGGGCAGTCCATACTTTGCGCCAATGAAGCCAGAACTCCACAGCACGACAAACAGGAGTTCGAGTCCGAGAACGTACATCCTAAATACCTCATTGGATAGGATTGTTCTGTACAACACCCCCTGGCGATAAATGCGTTGATTGAGCATTCATCCCAGAGCCAAAATGTTGTGAGCACCAAAGCGTCTACAGCAGCTTTTCGACCACCGTTGCTGTGAGGGACTGATCAAAATATGCCACCGTGACTGATGTGCCGGGTTGGGCATAACTCAGCGGCAGATAGGTATACACCACACAGCGCCCCAGACTGTAGCCATAGCCTGCGCTAGTGGCGTAGCCCAGCACCTTACCGTCCGCCAGCACGGGTTCCTTGCCCATCACCACCGCTGTCGAATCATCTAGTGTGAGGAAGCAAAGCTTTCGGCTGGCGTACTCCTTACGCTGCAACAGAGCTGTTTTGCCGATGAAATCGCCCTTATTCGGCTTCACCGCAAAGCCCAAACCCGCTTCATAGGGGTCGTATTCCGTGTGAATATCAGTGCCCCATAGCAGGAATCCCTTTTCCAATCGCAGGGTTTCAAAGGCCGCCAGACCGGCAGCGATAATGCCGTGTGACTGACCTGCCGCCCAAAGGGTATCCCACAGCTTCAGGCCGCACTCCGTTGGCGCATAGATTTCCCAGCCTTCCTCACCCACATAGGAGACGCGCACCGCCAGTGCTGGAATATTACCGATACGGAGCGACTGATTAGTGAAGAATTTGAACTGCGGCTTCGACACGTCCGTTTGGGTTACGGCTTGCAGCACATCGGGAGCCTTCGGTCCCCAGAGCCCGACACAGCAGTAACTAGAGGACACATCCGTAATGCGGACGGAACCGTCGCCTGGTAAATGTGCTTGCATCCAGGCCAGGTCGTGCCCGTGGACGGAACCGCCTGTGACGACCCAATACTTTTCTGCCCCCAAGCGGCTCACCGTCAGGTCGCACATGATGCCGCCATTGTCATCCAGCATGGCCGTGTAAATCACCTTACCGACGGGCTTGTCGATGTTGTTGGCACAGAGGGTTTGCAGGTAGTCCACCACGCTGGGGCCGGTGATTTCAAATTTGGCAAAGGGAGTGAGGTCGTAAAGGGCGGCGCGATCGCGGGTCGCCAGATGCTCCGCTGCCTGGATGGGTGACCAGTGCTTCGCCTCCCAGCCATGGCGAGGCGGCACGTCGTACTCATCCAGCAGGGCAATGTTGGACTTGCACCATTGGGGTCGCTCCCATCCGGCACTGAAAACGAACTGGGCACCCAATTCCTGTAGGCGGGGATAAAAGGGACTGACCCGCAACTCCCGAGAGTGGGTTTGTTGATCGAGTGGGTGAATGATGTCGTACACCTCGTCGTACTGCTGCGCTCCGGCACGGGTAATGAAGTCGCCGCTCTTACACACGTCAGGGAAGCGGTGAATGTCCATTTCGTGAATGTCGAGGCTGGGAACGCCAGTGGTCATCAGTTCCGCCACGATTTTGCCGACCCCGCCGCCGTGGGTCACCCAGACCGCCTCCGCCACCCAAAAGCCTTTAGCCTTAGTTGATTCACCAATGACGGAACCGCTGTCCGGCGTGAAGGAGAACATGCCGTTGATTTTGTAAGGGAGTTCTGCCCCTTGCAACGCCGGGAAAAGCTCCGTAGTGGACTCCCAAGCCGGACCAAAGTGTTCCTCGGTAAAGGGCTTGACCGACGGCATCACGGGTGATTCAGCATAGGGCAGAATGTTGTCGGGATCAACGAGTAATGGCTCATGCTGGTAGGAGCCAATACCCCAGCAGTCGCCGTGCTGCCGGAAGTACATGGCGTGATCCTGGTGGCGCACGATCGGGGTGCTGACCTCCTCGGTTTCTTCGGCGAGTTCAGGAATCGGGGCGGTTTTCACATATTGGTGCTGCACGGGCGTCAGGGGAATCACTTCGCCCACCATGCGGCCAATGCGGGGTCCCCAAATGCCCGCACAGACGAGCACTTTGTCGGTTTCGATGCGACCTTGATCGGTGACGACAGCCTTGACTTGGCCCTCCACCACTTCAATATCCAGGACTGTTGTGTTGCCGTAAAACTCTGCTGCCCCAGCGACTTTGGCATCGTTTGCCAGAGCTTCCGCCGCCCGCAGCGCTTTGGCGATGCCGTCAGTGGGCACGTAGTAGCCGCCAAGAATCTTGGTTTCGTTAATTAGGGGGACTTTGGCTTTGACCTCTGCCGGGGTCAGTAAAGCCGCGCCCTCTACTCCCCAAGATTTGGCCCAGCCCAGTTTGCGCTGGAGTTCTGCCAGACGTTCCTCGGTGTAGGCGACTTCGATGCCGCCGCAGGGGTAATAGGCGGGGCCTTCGTCAGTGCTGAGCTGGCTGTACAGGTCGATGGTGTACTGCGCCAACTTGGTCATAGTTTTTGAGGCGTTGGTTTGAAATACCAGCCCCGGCGCGTGGGAGGTGGAGCCACCGGTAGCAAAAAGGGGACCTTGTTCCACAACGGCAATGTTTTTCCAGCCCTGTTTGGCAAGGTGATAAGTCGTGCTACAGCCGACGATACCAGCACCGATGACGACGAGGGTGGCGTGGGTTTGCATGGGGTTCTCCGGGGTGGGGGGGGTGTGAGGGTGGATGGGTGGCAGGGTGGATGGGGGTAGGTGAGGTGTATGGTGTAGGGGCGAGGCATTGTCGGAGTCAGGCATCGGACAAATCCGAAATGTATTAGTGACCATGCCTCGCCCCTGCAAGATATGGCGGGGCAATCTGACCAATATTCTGGACGGGTTTATTCGCCAACGGCCTGGGCAACCATTTGTTGAAAGCGATAAACCGTTTGTTCCAATTCGGGGGAAAAACAGCCGCCGTCAAATCGGGGAGACCGCCGTCCGATCTGCAGGCGCTCAATCATCTCAATATCCTCGTCGTTGGTGTCCTTCCAGAGGTCGATGGGTAGGTGGCGCAGGGCTTTATTTTCGGGTGTCATGGCCTCATCGCCGACAAAGTAAAAGGCCATGCGCTCCTGAGTCTGACTCGGGTTGAGGGGATTAACGAGAAAGATCAGGAAGTAGTCG
>CAZLYS010000561.1:0-4063 GCA_964563415.1 uncultured Halomicronema sp. | reverse complement strand
CTAGCTTATTGAAACAGATAAGTCCGATTGTCAGAGAGGTTTGCGAGCAACACAACGTACCTTATATCTCAACGACGTTTATAGAAATGCACAAGTCATTTCAGCATCATATTATTGAAATGGGACTGCCTCAGAAAAGCTAGGCTATGAATGACATTTTTATGAAAAGCTTGTCAGCAGCAGTTGAATGCTTTTCTGGAAACTTTCTCCCAGTTCATTAACAAATACGTTGATATCATTGACATCTTCCCCCTGAAAATTACTGTAATTCAGTTTGTTGAGCACCTGAATAACTGCGACAACCTTGCTCGTCGATGGATCAGAGACAGGCACGACTAGAAGGTTGCGAGCGTTGGCATGGATGTCTTGATCATACGGAGTATCAAAGTGTTGATCTTGAACGAGATGGTTAATGATAACCGGTTGATTGGTACTGGCTACTCCTCCTGGAATTCCAGCATTGAGAGGAACTTCGATCATCCGAAAACGACCTTGTGTTCTCGCCAAAACGTCATCAGTATGTAGAGTTTGAGTCGTATGGCTGATGAGCAAAAGGTGCGTACTTTCGGCTGCAACAGCTTGAGAGACTTTATGAGACAAAATCTGAAATAGCTTTTCAGACTTTTCCTTTCTCTCTGGATTTTCTGAAATTGCCCCTGAATTTGTAAGCTCCTGTAATTCTAAGTTTGCCTGATTGAGTAAGCCGATGAATTGATCTATAGATAGAGCCATCACTTTGGCTCGCAGCATACCAATATTTTCTCTTTTCAGGATGCCAGTCTTAGCGCGAACTTCATCCTGGCTAGGTTGAGAGTTTTCGGAATGCATTGAGGAATACATCCGTTGCGTATGCTCAATGCTCGATTGCACTGTAAAGCCTAGCGATCCAGCTAACTCAAAGAAATTGGCCTCATCAGTCTCGTCGAAAGGCAAATCTCCTGCCTTGTTCAAGGCCTGAACCACGGCAAACACTTCATTATTCTCATTCAGCATCGGTAAGCAGAGGATATTGCGTGTGAGGAATCCTGTATCACGATCTATTTGCGGGTTAAACCGCTCGTCATTATAAGGATCAGGAATATTAACTGTTTGTCCAGTAGTTGCCACATACCCAGCAATTCCAGCAGTGATCGGAATTTCAATGCTGATTAATTGGCCTTCTGTGCCACGTGCATTTTTTGACCACAAGATTTCACGATCGCGGTCAACGACAAAAAAGGTTACCTGCTCGGCGTGAAGTGATTGAGCAATCTTTAACGAAATTGCTTGTAGCGTAATTTCTAGCTTGGAGTTAAACGAACTATCTCTCAACAGGTTCATTGAACTAGAAACTTGTTCTAATTCTTGGTCAAGTTTATTGAGAAAATTGGCAAATTGCGGTTCAGACAGCGGCTCAATTAAGTCATGGATGGCATCAACTTCAGTATCGACAATAAAGGAAGTGAGGTTACTTAGACCCAACAAGAACTCACCCTTCGACGCCGATAAATGACCATCTTCTAAGCTAATAATGCGATCAGCAATATCAAGAATGCGGTTATCGTGAGTCACTAAGATAATTGTGCAACCTTGCTGCTTAGCCAGTTGTTGCATCAGCTCTACGACTTCACGACCAGTATGACCGTCGAGCGAGGCTGTGGGTTCATCGGCCAAAATCACTTGGGGTTCATTGACTAAAGCGCGTGCGATCGCGACCCGCTGCTTTTGACCACCAGAGAGTTGATCGGGCCGCTTAGTTAAATGCTGGCCTAACCCAACAGCCTCTAAGGCTGCCTGTGATCTCGCCATAGATTCTCTACCTGAAATAGGGTACAGCGCTGCTGCCATTTCAACATTTTTAATGGCGTTAAGAGAGCTTAACAAATTGTGATCCTGAAAGATAAAACCAATTTGACGACGAATTTTCCCTAAACGCGCACTACTGACTCCACGCAGTTCTTGTCCTAAGACTTGCAAACTCCCTTCCTGAACGTCTCTCAATCCGCCCACTAAAGTCAGCAACGTGGTTTTACCCGAGCCAGAAGGCCCGGTCATGATCACAATTTCCCCGAGTTGAATTTCGAAGTGAATATCAAATAATATCTGACGACGGAGACGGCCTGTTCCGTAATAATGATTGAGCTGATTGGCGACAATGGTAGGTTCTAATGCCATTAATTTTTAGCCTTTCAGAACTTCAGAAAATATCTGCAAAACCTTAAATTGATTCGGATTCTTTACCGAGTTTGATGATGCAAGTTGATTCAAGGATCTCTAGAGAAGGTCGAGGAGCAATTGAGTGCCTCAGAAAGTAGTCGTAACTTATAGAAGTAACTGTTACATTCCTTTATACATCTTGACTGCGGCGTGGAACTTCAACTGTAACCAATCTTCTGAATTGATTTGAGCTTCGCTGGTGCTCCCCATCAGGTTTCGGGAATCCTTCTAGGGTAGTAGGTTGTGGCTCTTTAATGCTCAAGTCGATATGTCGAAACCGACTAGTTAGACTGCAAAATTTTGTTCAGTAGACCCTTGATCTGAGCCTCAACCTGCTAAATCTTAAGTTGCATCAACCTGCATGGGCGGAGTTACCAATTATGCGGACTTCCGACGAACCTACTTGGAAAAACAAGATCACAGAAGCTTACAAGAACATAGATATTAGGCAGCCAAAGTTGTGGGTTGTTTCTCTAATAGGAATTGCGATCGCTTCTCTGCTCGGCATCTTTTTAATTCAGAGCATCGTTCGGGAGAGAAAGGCTGCTAACCAGGCTGCCTCAGCTGAATCTGCCCAACCACAAGCCGTGTCGGCCTTAGGTTTCTTGAGCCCTGAAGATGAAGTCACTCACCTATCCGCATCGATGACCCCTGAGGGGGCACGGCTGGGTGAGTTGATGGTAGAGCAGGGCGATCAAGTCGAAGCAGGGCAAATTCTTGCCGTTCTGGATAATCAAGAGCGGTTGGAAACAGCGCTCAGAAGAGCGAAAGCCCAAGTCGAGATTGCCCGATCGCGGCTAGTCCAAGTCCAAGCCGGTGCTAAAGATGGAGAAATTGATGCCTTAGAAGCAAAGCTGGAAAATTTAGATGCTGAACTACAGGGACAGATCAGAGCTCAACAAGCCACCATTAAGCGATTAGAGTCTGACCTGCAGGGAAATACAGCTGCCCAATCAGCCATTAGCGATCGCATTACTGCAGAGTTTATTACTGCTGAAGCCGAATGTAACCGTTTCGAGCAGCTCTATGCTCAAGGCGCTATTTCAGAATCTGAATATGACCTCAAGTGTCTGGAACAAGACATTGCCTTTGAGCGACAGGTCGAGTCCGAAGTGACGCTAACTCGCGTTATCACCAGTGGCCAAGAACAAATAGCCGAGGCTAGAGCGCAACTGAACCGAACCATGAGCACACTAGGACATCAACAGACAGAAACTCAAGCAACCCTGAACCAGGTTTCTGAAGTGCGTGATGTTGATGTTGCTCTGGCTCAAGCCGAGTTAGCTGCCGCCATTGTTAGCGTTCAGCAAGCTGAGGCCGACCTTGAGCTCGCTTATGTGAGAGCGCCCCGATCAGGCCAAGTGCTGAAAATTAACATTCGCCCTGGGGAAATGATTACCAATCAAGGCATCGTGGAATTAGGGCAAACTCAGCAGATGTATGTTGTTGCTGAAGTCTATGAGACCGATATTGCCCGCATCGAAACAGGGCAGAGAGCGATAGTGACCAGCTATGCTCTACCAGATACCTTGCAAGGCACCGTGGATGAAATTGGCCTGCAAATTGGCAAGCAAGAAGTTTTTAGCACGAACCCTACATTTGATATTGATGCCAGGGTGGTAGAAGTTAAAATTCGCCTTGATCCAGAAGACAGTCAACGAGTTTCCGGGATGACTAATTTGCGGGTAGAAGCCGTCATCGATACCTCTAGCTAAGACATTTTTATCAAACCTTAGGTTCTCTAGGGAGAGATTCCTGGTCTTAGCAACCGTCTGAGTTGAAGGCACGAGCACGGCCTGCCGAAGTCTGAGGCCCCTCCATTGAGTCACCACCTTTGTCACTTGATACGGCAGTTAGTAGATGGGTG
>CAZLYS010000560.1:0-4064 GCA_964563415.1 uncultured Halomicronema sp. | reverse complement strand
GTAGTCCTCAGGAAGTCGACGAGAGCTACTGGCTAGAGCTTTTAGAGACCTGCACAGGGGTTTTCCTCTCGGGTGTCGACCAGGTACGACTGTTTGACTTCATTCACAACAGCACCTTCATGATGACCATGATGAAACGCCTCCATATGGGGTCTCTGGTGTTAGCTGGTACGAGTGCCGGGGCCGCAGTCATGGGGGAAAAAATGATTTCCGGAGGGAGTAGTGGCGAATCACCCAACCGTTCACTGGTGGACTTAATGGATGGCTTAGGCATTGTTCCTGAACTTTTGGTGGATCAGCACTTCCATAACCGCAATCGCATGGCGCGGCTCTTAAGCGCGATCGCCGCTCATCCCGACAAGTTAGGGATCGGCATTGACGAAGACACCTGCGCGGCCTTTCGTGGTGACGGCACCTTTGAAGTTGTTGGCAAAGGGGCTGTCACCGTGATTGATCCTCGTGGCCTGACCCATACCAATCACCCGTCCTCTGGTCAGGCGTCTCCCCTCAGCCTCCACGATCTGCAGGTGCACATCTTGAGCGCGGGCGATCGCTATGACTACAAACAACGTTCCATTTGTACACCCAGTATGCAAATGGCTTCACCAGTCTGATCAGCATGGGCCAGCCCTTGCCGGTTTTGCCCAGTTCATCAATGGACATGAAATCGGCTAATCTCCGCATTATGTCATGAGTTCCTGGCAAAACCGTCGTGCTTTTGTGGTTCCTGAATGAATGCTGTATTATCGACTACAGTTGTTTGATTCCTCTCAAGTCCTGTTGTTCGGCACAATTACTAAACTATTTGCAAGACAGAGTCGGCTTTGAAATTATTTCTTGACTCCTGAAATCGAAGTTCCATGTCATGCATTTTTCTCTGTAAATTGTTTAAAAAATGAATTAGGTCAAGTCTGTGAATCAGTCGAAGGATTTAGGCTAGTTCTCTACAGGCGTGTTTGCTCTACTCTTTACCTTAGAGGGCAAGCAGTTTTGCGTACTTTCAGTACCGGTTGCACCGCAAGCTTTTTGTTCTGTTGAAATCTGCAAATCACCCTTCTGTCGCCTATGAAAATTCTCCAAACTCGCACCCTTCGTGGTCCTAACTACTGGAGTATCCGCCGTCCTAAATTAGTTGTCGCCCGTCTAGATTTGGAAGATCTTGCTGATCGCCCCTCAAACACCCTGCCCGGTTTTTATGAGGGGTTGGTTCAGGTACTGCCCAGTTTGGAAGAACACTATTGTTCGCCGGGGTGCCGTGGCGGCTTTTTAGAACGGTTGCGCGAAGGCACGATGATGGGCCACATTGTGGAGCATGTCGCCCTAGAATTGCAGGTGCTGGCAGGTATGGAAGTGGGTTTTGGGCGTACCCGCGAAACCGCTACCTCTGGGGTTTACCAAGTTGTTGTCGAATACCAAAATGAAGCAGCCGGACGTTATGCTACCCGAGCGGCAGTACGACTGTGTCAAAGCATTGTGGAGACGGGGACCTATCCGGCACAAGAGCTTAAAACCGATCTCGCTGATCTCAATGATTTGCGTACGGCGGTCTCGTTGGGAGCCACAACCGAAGCCTTAGTGGCAGAAGCCGAAGCCCGAGGGATTCCCTGGATGGAGTTAGAAGAGTGTGACCTCTTCCAACTCGGTTATGGGCGATATCAAAAGCGGGTACAGGCTGCCCTAACTTCCTCTAGCAATGTGTTGGGGGTTGAGCTGGCCTGTGATAAAGAACGCACCAAAGCCGTTCTAGAAAGTATGGGGGCTCCCGTTCCTGCTGGTAGAGTGATTTTTGCCTTTGATGAGTTGGAAACCACGATTGAAAGGCTCGGCGGGTACCCGATTGTCATTAAACCTTTAGATGGCAACCATGGTCGGGGAATTACGACGGATATTCGCTCTTGGCGGGAAGCTGAGGCGGCCTACGATCGCGCCAAGGAAATTTCGAAAGGCATCATTGTCGAGCACTTTTATGCGGGACGCGACCACCGCATCTTAGTGGTTAACCATCAAGTGGTGGCCGTGGCTGAGCGCGTACCGGCTCGGGTCGTCGGCGATGGTGAGCAGACCATTGCTGAACTGGTGGAACAGGAAAACCGCAATCCGCGTCGCGGTGACGGTCATGACAATGTCCTAACGCAGATCAAGCTCGATGCCGCCACTGATGAAATGCTGAGCCGTCAAGGTTTGGGCCTTGATACCGTACTTGCCGCGGATCAGGTGGCTTATCTACGAGCAACAGCGAATCTGAGCACCGGGGGCACCGCCATCGATCGCACCGATGATATTCATCCCGAGACCTTGTGGCTGGCCGAGCGGGTATCCCGCATTATCGATCTGGATATTGCCGGTATTGATGTGATTACCACCGATATCACCAAACCGTTGCGAGAAGCGGATGGCGTCATCGTGGAGGTGAATGCTGCGCCGGGATTGCGGATGCACCTCGCTCCGAGTCAGGGCATCGCGCGCAATGTGGCGGCACCCATTTTACAGATGCTGTTTCCGCCGGGCACCCCAACCCGAATCCCGATCGTGGCGGTCACCGGGACGAATGGTAAAACCACCACCACCCGTTTGATTGCTCACATTGCGAGGCAGGTCTACGAGGCTGTCGGGTTTACCACTACGGATGGCATTTACATTGGCGATCGCCTGATTGAGAAAGGCGATACCACTGGTCCCCAGAGCGCTCAAATCATCCTGCGGGATCCCATTGTCGAAATGGCCGTGTTAGAAACCGCTCGTGGCGGCATTTTGCGATCGGGCTTAGCCTTTGCCCACTGCGACGTAGGCGTCGTTTTGAATGTTGCAGCAGATCATTTAGGTCTCGGCGATATTGACACAATTGACCAAATGGCCCGAGTCAAGTCGGTGATTGCGGAAGCGGTTCACGCTGACGGCTACGCGATTCTGAACGCCGATGATGAACGAGTGGCGGCAATGGCTGAGCACGTGGTAGGCAAGGTCGCTTATTTCTCACTGGATGCGCAAAATCCCATTGTGCAAAACCATGTCCATAAGGGCGGCATTGCTGCCGTTTATGATGATGGTCACTTGGTGATCCTGCAGCAAGACTGGGCCTATCGCATTGAAGATGTCAAACAGGTACCCGTGACCCTGGGCGGACGCGCTGACTTTATGATTGCCAATGCCCTAGCTGCGAGCTTGGCGGCCTACGTCCAGGGCATCCAAGTTGATCAAATTCGCGCTGCCCTGCGCAGCTTTGAAGCCTCGGCGCAGCAAGCTCCCGGTCGCATGAATCTCTTCAATCTGGGCGAATATCACGTGCTGGTGGACTATGCGCATAATCCGGCAGGCTACGAAGCCGTCGGTAGCTTTGTCAAAAACTGGGGCGGCTCCACGATTGGTGTCGTTGGGGGGCCAGGCGATCGCCGTGATGAAGATCTGGTGGGCTTAGGAAAACTTTCCGCCTCCTTCTTTGATCAACTGATTGTCAAAGAAGATGACGATGCCCGCGGTCGTCCCGAGGGTGAAGCCGCCAACCTCATTATTCAGGGAATTGCCGAATCGACTGCACCATCTGTGCCTTACACAGTCGAGCTAGATGAAATCACCGCGATCGAATCTGCTCTGGACAATGCGCCTAAAGATGCCCTCATCGTGATCTTTCCAGAGCAGGTCAGCCGCGCCATTGAGCTGATCATGGCGCGGAATCCAGTGGTCGATCCGCCAGTTGAAGCAACCGCTGATTTGTCCCTTGATTCATCATCTTTAGAACCCATGTCAGTAGGTGGGCAGTGACTTACACCTGCCTCTAAGGGCAGTTCAACCCCATAATGGCCCTTAAAGAGGGTCAGTGAAATTGTCTCTGTTGAGACAGAGGATTTTTGATGCGCTGTAGGGATTGAATCAAGACTTTTTAGCCAAACCGGCCCTTACAGTACGGTAGGTTCTTTTTAGGGCACCCATCTGAGCTCTAAAACTTTGAGCCAACCCAACTTGTATAGCAGAATGCGGAATGCGGAAGTCGGAATGCGGAAACAAGAAGCCTGTTGGATAAGGGTTTCAGAGATTTGGACTGTTTCGATCAAACTGCGGACTGCCAT
>CAZLYS010000559.1:0-4067 GCA_964563415.1 uncultured Halomicronema sp. | reverse complement strand
ATTAAGTTAGTGAAAGATTTCCTTTCCACATACTTCTATGAATCATATCAACTAATAAAAATACTAACAGAAAGGGTAGATTGTTAATAAAAGAGCCTGTTAGAAAAGAGAAATGCCTGAAACTGAGCGTTTCAGGCATTTCTGTATATAGCTTCTACTATCCTCTAGTCCATACCCATGGTAAATGCACTTCTCTTGTTATAGAGATTGATTCCGTACATTTTCAGCTTTCTCTTAATGGCTTTGGCCTTAGACTCGCTTACTTTCTTCCCATTTACCTTCACCACATCTCCCTTAATGCTTAGTCTGGCATCCTGCCTTACATTGTCTATGAGCCCCATCTCATATAAACTATTTTTCAGTTCTCTTTCCAGGGTCTCAAAGCGTTCTTCCATCTTTCTGGCTTTCTCCTCTATGATTCTCTCCTGCATTCTCACCTTTTGTTCTGCTTCTCTAAGGCTTCTTTCCATGGCTCTCTTCATGCGAGATTCATTTTGTCTAATGGATTCTTCCATTCTTCTCATATCCTCTTCACTTCTCCTTAGTACTTCTTCCTGGGAACGCATTCTTTGTTCTGCCAATCTTTCTAAGGACCTCACCTTCTCATGCATATCCCTTTTTCTTTCTCTCATTTCCATTTCCATCTTTCTAAGGGTCTCCTCATCCAGATCTCCCTCACTCTTCTTCTCATTAAATTCCTGTACCAGGCTTTCTAGCGCTATTTGCTTTTCCTCCAGAGCACTTCTTTGGGCTTCTTCTGCCAGTTCTAATTTCTCTACTAATCTCTCCGCTTTCTCTGTCATTCTCTCCTGCATACTCTGGTATTGCTCCTGAAGAAGCTCCATCTGCTCCTGTAGGAGAACCATATGTTGCTCCATCTCTTCCTGAATCTGGCTTTCAATTTCCATCTCCATTTCAGGTATTTCCGGGAACTCAGGCATTTCGCCTATTTCTGGCATTTCAGGTTTCTCAGGAAATTCTGGTGCTTCCGGGAACTCTTCTGCCTCAGGCCACTCAGGTCTTTCTGGTGTCTCTGGCGCTTCCGGGGCTTCTGGCGCCTCAATGATGGGGCTATCCAACCTCATAGCAAAGAACTCCGGCTCAAAAAGATTGGCTACCTCTCCGAACCTTTCCTCTATCCATTGATCTTGAATTTCAATCTCTAAGGCAGCCATATCTGGAAAGAATTGGCCTTCAAGTTCCTCTGAGAGCAGTATCTCTTCTTCTCCTATCTCCTCCCAACTTTCCTCTCCCATGGCTTCTTCATAAGAATCCATCATTCCTTCTTCCCAGGCGTCTACCAGATTCACGTACTTATCTTCCGCTGCTGTTAATGGACTGGAGGTGATACCCCATATTCCCATAAAGAGGCCAGCTACCAGCAAGAATGAAAGCCAGGGACGCTGGTGAGAAGATTCTTTTTCCAGGGAGGGCGTCAACAGTCTTTTCACTCTTCCGAGGAGGAACTGCTTATTGCTTCCTTGAATGCCCATAGCCAGGCTTACCGCAGACTGCTCGTAACTCTGTACTTCTGCTAATGCTTCCGCATATTTTAACGGGCTTTTGATGACACTTACTGCCATATCATCACAGCAAAGCTCTCTTTCTTTTTTGATCATATTGGCCATCCACCAATAGGCAGGATGGTAGAAAAGAATCATTTCCATACCCGAGATGACAATGTTTACCAGGTAGTCGTGTCTTTTCACATGCGCCAGTTCATGAGAAATGATCGCCTCCAGGTGTTCCGGTTGTAGTCCGGTAAGGAGGGCAGCTGGAAACAAAATAATGGGCTTAATATGTCCTACAAGTATGGGACTCATGACGTGATCACTCGCCAATATCTGAATGTCCTTGCCTATGTCCATTTTCCTCATCAATACATCTAACTTCTCACGCCAGTGTTCCTCTGCTATGAGATAGGCTGATTTCTTCAGGTACTGAACATACATCCAACCACTCGCCCACTTCAGGCCAAAGATGATGAAGCCGGATAGCCAGATCAGATTGAACAGGCTGCCGTATTCAAATACAAAATCCTGAAACCAGTATTGGAGTTCATAAAGAAAGGCATGTTCTTCTCCATGGAAAAAATGGGTAGAAGATTCCTCCTGCATGTCATAGGCAAAGGTGATATCGCCGGCTTCATAAAAGGTAGAAGCAGAAGTATCTATCTGCTGGAAGAAGGTAATGCCCATCCAGCATAGCCAGGTAAACATGGCCATGATACCGGAAACATATCTCCCTGAAGGAGATTTCATCTTGGTCAGTTTTAAGACGATCACCAGTAGTAACCAGAGAACGAATCCCTGCCAGAGGGAATGGAGCAGGGTCCATGTGAGCGCTTCAGCTAATTGGCTTTCCAGGAATATGTTCATGACTTGTCTTCTTTCTTAGATTCTTTAGCTTTTTCTTCAATAAGTGCTCTAATCTGTTCCAGCTCATCAGCAGAAGCCTGATGATGACCAAGTGCGTGCATAACCAGGTTCATGGCAGATCCACTAAAGGCAGTGTCTACCAAACGATCCACCAAATTCTTTTGGGTTGCTTCTGCGGAGATCTTTGCCTGGTAAATATGGGTTCTGCCATCCTTCTCTCTGGAGAGAAATCCCTTGGCAAACATGATCTGCATCAGCTTTAAGGTAGTGGTATAGCCTACCTCCTCTGTTTCTGTACTTCTGGAAGCATTCAGAATGGTGTTCACCTCCTTGACGGTGGAGGGTCCTTCTTTCCAGAGAACATTTAAAATGGCCAACTCTGCATTGGTTGGTTTTGACTTCATCATACCCATGATTTTATTGTACGAATCATTTCGTACTTAAATATAGTACGAAGAGGTTCGTAAATACAAATTTATCTACGAAAAAGTTCGTATAAACTGAAAAATGGGGATGATTCTCCCGGAAAAGAGGCTGTATTTTTAGTTGGAAGGCACCATGGCAGAATCCTGGGGCTTGCGAGACACCAGATACAAATACCCGAGCGCTCCCCCCACAAACTGAAGGATCAAATGGGAAGAGTGAATAATGATGGCAAAAGTTCTTCCCAGGTTTCCAGAGACCTCTGGATCAGGATGGACCTGAAAAGCAATGAAGGTAAAGATGACCGCAGCATGATAAGGCCCTATCCCTCCCGGAACAGGAAGCGCATAGCCAAAGGCCCCTATGATGGTTACCAGTAAAGAGAAATACACAAAGGAAAGATCTAACTCCTGGAAGTCAGGCAGGCTAAAAAAGACCACATAAGTCATTAGCCAATAAAACAACCAAATGATGAAGGTGTAGGCAATGAATAAGCCGGGTTTTTCAATCTTACGGATACTGATGGCAGAATCCCATAGCTTCTTCGCAAACTCCATGACCTTCTGGAACAGGCTGGAAGCCAAAATCTTTTTTCTAAAAACCCAGAAGAGTGCGCCTATCACCACTAATACCCCTCCTGCAGCAAAGAGTAAAGTAGCCCCTGAGGAAACCCCTGAGAAGCTGGACAATGCTTCATTGATATAGCCATAAATAGTGGCTGACTCCAGTCCGAAGGCAAGTAGTACTAAGAGAAAGAGCACCATCACATCAAACACCCTTTCTACAATCACGGTACCAATGCTGGTAGCAATAGGAATTTTATCACTTCTGAGTAAAGCTGTACATCTGGCTATTTCTCCTGCTCTGGGAAAGGCAAGATTAGTCAGGTACATAAACATGGTAGAGGAGAATACATTAGGGAGAGGAGGATTATAACCGCTGGCTTTGAACTGCATACGCCACCTCAACGCACGTACATAGTGGCTAAACAGCCCTATTCCTATAGACAGCAACACCCAGGAAAGATTGGCATTCTTGAGTTGTTCTCCTATGGTTTCAAGAGAAGCTCCTTTGAAGGCGAAGTATAAGAGTAGGGCACCTAGTCCTATACCCCCTACATACTTGAGGACTTTAATAAGCTGTTTATTCAAGGCTGAATGGTTACTATATATCTTACTAGCTCTTGTTCCCCTACCCTACCCCTTAGCGAGTTGGTTATTATCATCGGGGAATATTGTTGTAGGAGAAAAAGCCTTAGCTTCTTCA
>CAZLYS010000558.1:0-4086 GCA_964563415.1 uncultured Halomicronema sp. | reverse complement strand
TATGAGACGATATTCCATCCTTAGAATGATGGGGCTGCTTTTCATGAGTGTTTTCATGATAAATGTAGCTGAAAGTCAGACTGTTAGAGGAAAGGGGGAGGTAGTTCGCCAGAACAGAAACATTGACGGTTTTGAAGCCGTTGCTGTAGGTGGTGCCTTCAATGTCTATATCAGCCAGGGCAGTGATTACAAAGTCACCGTAGAAGCTGATGAGAATTTGCTAGATCATATTTCTACAGAAGTGAGAGATGACGTTCTCTACATTAAATCCAAAAGAAACATCCGAAACGCTGAAAAGCTGAATGTATACGTCAGAATGGGAGAACTTAGCCTCATAAGTTCCAGCGGGGCTTCTGATGTATATGCAGAAACCGACCTCGAAAGTGAAAAGCTTGAATTAAGCAGCAGCGGCTCTTCAGACATTAAGCTGGGAGTAGTAAAAGCTGAGTCTGTAAAGATTAAAATCTCTGGTGCCTCTGATGTTCGCATGAGCGGAAGCGCTGAAGAAGTACAAATTCAGGTAAGTGGGTCCGGTGATTTCAAAGGATATGAATTCAAAACCCGCCGCGGAAGAGTAAGTGTTTCCGGTGCAGGAGATGCATACGTACACGTAACAGAGAGCTTAACAGCCTCTGCTTCTGGTTCAGGAGATGTACGTTGTAAAGGACAGCCTGAGAAAAGAAGCGTGAATGTTTCCGGTGCTGGAGACGTAAGTTTCATGTAAGGAGCTGCTCTCCTTACATAATTTCAGCCATTTCTTTTATTTGTTTATCTAATACAGCCAACCCTTGCTGGAGAGTGTGAGGCTTATATCCCAACTCCGTTTGTGCTTTTAATAGAATAAAGCCGGTTTTAGGGGGTCTTTTGGCTCGCTGGCCTAATGAAGCACTGTCTATTTCTGAGATCAAATCTTCATCCAATTCCCAAAAACGAGCAGCTTCCTTCGCAATATCAATGATGGACATATACTCTGGTCCACTGATATGGAAGATTCCCTCTACATCCTTCATAGCTGCTGCAACTGAAGCCCAAGCCAAATCCTCTACCAAAGTGGGAGAACGAAACTGATCATGAACTACATTGATAGGTTTCTTTTCTTCCAGACTCTTTTTTACCCACAGGATAATGTTACTGCGGCTCATAGCAGAAGAAATTCCATATAAGAGAATGGTCCTGAGAATAACAGCAGAAACCCCTGAGGCTAAAATAGCTTGTTCTGCCTTTAGTTTAGATAGGCCATAATAATTTACTGGATTGGGGGCATCTTCTTCCCGGTATGGTCCAGCCTCACCGTCAAACACAAAGTCGGTAGAGATATGTATGAGCCTGGCGCCGTATTCTTCACATAGCTCACACAGGTAAGATACCGCATGATGGTTTACCTCATCACAAAGCTTCTTCTCATCCTCACACTTGTCTACCTGAGTAATAGCAGCTGTATGGATGACCTCTGTAGGACGGAATTTCTCAAAGATGTCCTTCCATACTTCCTTGTCCGTTAGGTCAGCGTCTCTATACTTATACCCTTCCCGTTCAGGGTTTCTATTTACTCCCCTTGAGGTAGCTAATAAGTCTATTCCTATTCTTCCTACAAGCAGGTTGGTAATTTTTTGTCCGAGCAGGCCATTACTTCCGGTCAGCAGAATACGTTTTTGCATACGGGGGTTTTCTGATAGGCCAAAACTACCAAGCTCCCTTGGTAAAACAAGTCTATCTCTGAAAATATTTACACGGGCTAAAGATATAGGCAGGTCTAAATGCCGAGCTGATAGAGTTTCCCTTCTTTCATACTGACCATGACAGCCTCCGCAGAGATACCATCTGCTTCACATCTTTGCATGGCTTCCTCTGCAGTTGTAGCATCTTCATAAAATCGATACACCAGGGCTATTTGCTCTTTCCCATCTCCCTTTACTACGGGTAGATAATGAGGAATGTCTTTCCCGGAAGAGAGATATTGGTAGACGTTCTCTTTGGCCTCTTCCTCTGTCTCTACCCAATCTGTTACCAGCAGGTACAGATTCTCAGGTCTGACAGTCATCATAGAAGGGTTCTCTACTATCTTACTGACAGCAGCATGAAAAGGAAAGTCTTTATGCTCCTCTAGGTACTTCTCTATTCCCATTTTATCAGCAGCGAAGGGATAAAAATCGGTAGAAGTCTTCCCCACCAGCAAACTCTGGTGCCCCTGATCTTCCACCATGTGTATATCCGTAACCACTTCCAGGGCAAATCTATAATCCTCTTCAACCAGCTTGGCAAATTCTTCTCCTTCCCCAGACTGCTTAAGTTCATGCCCTACCTGAACCAATTTCATAAAAGAACCCATATTCATATAAGGGTATTCTCCACTATAAGAAATGGTTCTGGTATCCTGGAAGGACTCGTATAGTTGGAGTTCTGAACTTGCTTTAACACGCAGGTTAGAAGTCATAAAGGTTGCAGGGCCTAAACCTGCGTACATCCCCTCACCTACGATCATCCCAATACCCAGTCGGCCTAACTCTTCATCAAACTGATCCATTTGATCATACCAGACCTCCTCATTCATATTAGCTATGAAGGGATCCAAGGCAGGAATAATGGATTTGTCTCTGGTCTCCATCAACTGGAGAATATCTGCATCCCCTTCTACAGAAGACTCATTTGACATCATGGCTGCATATTTCTCCACCATGCTTAAGGTGGGAAAATCGTCCTTAATCAGTCCATAGATGAGGGGAAATTTCTCAGGAAAATCAATATCCTCTTGTTCTGAGGAGAATGAAATGTCTCCCTCCACTTCACTGAGGCTATCGCTTGAAGAAAGCACATTAGCTTCCTCAACAAGTCCAGCCTCACTTTCTGAGGGAACAGATTTAGTACAGGAAATAATGGTGATACCAATAACGATAGGAATGAAAAGTAGCTTTTTCATGGGCTCTAATTTACTGTTCTTTCCTAATGTGCGCTTTGATAGCTAGTTAGCTGGCGGCTCTGAAGTCTATCAGATTAGCTTCTGAAAGCTTTTCATTGGCCATATCCAGGGTAACATGATAATGGTCTCTTCCTTCATCCGGCATCTCAAACATGATATCCAGCATGATGGCTTCCATTATGGATCTTAATCCACGTGCACCTAGCTTAAGTTCATCAGCTCTGTTAACCACTACATCCAGCACCTGATCATCAAAGGAGATGGTCTTGTCCTCTAACTCAAACATACGTTGGTATTGCTTGATGATAGAGTTACGTGGTTCTGTGAGAATTCTCCTAAGGGCTTCAGAATCCAGTGGATTCAGGTAAGTAAGTACCGGAAGACGACCTATGATCTCAGGAATCAGGCCAAATGAACGCAAGTCTGCAGGCTGGATGAACCTGTAGAGGTTGGTTTTCTCATCTATGGTTACTCTGTTATCTCCTGTAGAACCAAAGCCTATCTGCTTAACAGAAAGTCTTTGGGAGATAATTCTATCTATACCTTCAAAGGCACCTCCACAAATGAAGAGAATATTGGTAGTGTCTATCTGAACCAGACTTTGCTCCGGGTGCTTACGCCCTCCTTTAGGGGGTACATTAGCAGTAGATCCTTCCAGCAATTTCAGTAAAGCTTGCTGTACCCCTTCTCCACTTACATCTCTGGTAATGGATGGGTTATCAGATTTACGGGAGATTTTATCTAATTCATCTATGTAGATGATGCCTCTTTCTGCTGCTTCTACATCGTAGTCAGCTTCCTGAAGCAGTCTTACCAACACACTTTCAACGTCCTCTCCTACATAACCAGCTTCAGTCAGGACCGTAGCATCAGCTATACAGAAAGGTACGTTTAACATCTTGGCAATGGATCTGGCCATGAGGGTTTTCCCTGTACCAGTCTGACCCACCATCAGGATATTACTTTTTTCTAGTTCTACTTCAAGGTTGTCTTTCCTATCAGTATTCATTATCCGCTTATAGTGATTATAAACGGCAACAGCCAGGACTTTTTTAGCTTCGTCCTGGCCTATTACATATTGGTTAAGATGCTCTACAATTTCCCTGGGTTTGGGTACCCGGGTAATTCTGGTTACGGGCTTCTCCTTAAACTCTTCTTCAATATCTTCA
>CAZLYS010000557.1:0-4086 GCA_964563415.1 uncultured Halomicronema sp. | reverse complement strand
CTCACTGCAGCGCATTATCCAGTTCTGCGTTCGCCTCTCCCAGCGTCCAGACAAATGACCCTAACGCTCGTTATGACTGGCATGATTCTAGGGGGGTGAACAGAGAAAGGAGGCAGTTGTCCCAAGTCAGTAACTGAGCGGATTCCGAATCAACGCTTTAAAAGCGATGACGCAATCCAAGGAGATAGGCGTTGCTGCCCCCGACCGCATTCCCAAATTGACGGTAAGCGCCACTGCGATGATGTAGTCTGCCCGCAATTCCCCATTGAGACGTGTGCAAATATTCAATCTCTAAGGCTAGGTAGTTGAGGAACTGCGATTCGTCAGTATTATTATCGTCCTCAATTTCAGGCAGGGCCGTGGCATAAGATAGGCCCTCAATTAGCGCCACACTAAAGCTCGGAGACAATTCCCAACGCAAAGCTAAAGCGGCGATTCCTTCGAAATGATCCTGTCGGCCAAAGTGCTTCAGCAACTGTAGTTCACCCTCGATTTTGATCGTGTTACCACCAGCTAACGTTCGACTAATACCAGCTCCAAAAATTCCCGAATCTTCTAGCTCAATGTCTTGAAAAGTCAAGCTTTCTTCCAAATCGTTATCTGTCATGATGCCGCCCCATAAGGTCGCTCGCCATTCGATGAAGTCGTCAACAGGCGTAGCCACTTCGGCACTGAATTGCACAAACGGTGTAGCCTCTGGCTCAGGAATATATTCCTCCAACTCATACGGCACCGTATCAGCTGCCGCCGCAGGATCTATAGGTTCAGGCTGCTCAAAATCCTCTGCTTCAAAATCGGGAACCCCTCTCTCCAAAGGGGCAGTGCCAGGATCATCAGTACCTTCTAACGTTGCGCCTTCGGTTTCAAAATGAACCGGCTCCGACTGCCAGGTTTCAACATTGATCACTGGCGGTTGGGATGCCAAAGGCATTGATAAGGGGGTAGGGTTACTCGATAACAGCGGCGGCCTCTCTCGCAAAGAAAATGGCTGTAAATCAGCCGCTTCTGTCACAAAGTTCTGAGGTTGGAATACTCTCGTCTCGCCATCTAAGCGTCGAATTTGGGCTAGGGCACTCTCGGTTAAGGTCGCTGGGATGATAACGGTAACGAGGAGCGAGAGACCACCCTGAGCGCACTGACGAAGACAATCTGTTGTGAACATTAATCGTACTTAATAAAAATATTTTTTCTTGATCTAAAAGCCTAAAGAAAGTGCTTATTTAGCGTGTCTTCATCGTCTTGAGAGCACCGATCAAATCGCGACTTACAGCAAAAGTTTTGCTCATTTAAGCAGAGAACCTATGACCATTTGTAGGCATATAAGCGATCTCGGCATGCATGCACTGCCACCTTAAACACTGGTCGATTCAGATCAGACCAAGTAGAACCCAATGAATCAGTTGAATTGATGGATACTAATATATTCGCCCTCAAGCTAAAAAATTGGGTAATAAAGCTTTCAGCTTTTCTAGATCTTAGAAAGAATCAAGAGAACAGAGTTCGCCGACAAGTAGTCATTGGGTATGACTCTGGTCGACAGTAATAAAGTCTGAACCACAAGTTTATGTCTATTTAATATATCAATAATACTCGGTTTTATTGCCGCGATCGCTGATTTGGGGAATCCGTAGATTGCATACTAGAGGCGAGAAAGATTAACCATCCTCCTGGCAAAATCAGACTCAGAGCCGCCATTAGGCCCAATAGCCACGCCAAAGTGATCCTAAGGCTGCTGACAAAAAAACCGCCCAGTAACAAGGCACCTAAACCCATTGCCCAAAACCATCGTCGGGTCGTACCCGGTGACAGTTGTCGAGCCAGCCAAAGCTCTAACACCCCTTGCAGCAGCATAACCACACCGACCAGCGTCGACAATTCTATATAACGCTGCAAGATGGCGGTAAACAGGACAAAACTCGCCACCAAGTACAAGACACCCGTAGCAACTTTGAGGCGAAATCCTTTTTCAGAACGAGTCTGCCAACCATAGACCAAGCGCGCTCCCCCAGCGATTAAAAATAAACCGGACAGCAGAATGCCGATAAAGCTCGGGCGTTGGATAGCGGCCACAATTGCGGCAATTCCCAGCAATACGAGCAACACACCCATCAGCAAAATACCTTGGGTAAAATCCTTCAGACGATTCTTAGATGGGGAGTTCATAGGATCTCTAGGAAGCGGCCACGACTTTACTCTAAAGCCTGCTTGGTCTCTACTCTGCGGCACCCAATGTAAGAAATATGAAGTCAGTAGCGGCACGAGTTGCTCAAAAGCCTGAACGAGATCGCTACCAACCCTCTCCCTAAAAGCCTTTGTTTTACGTCAACTCGACAGCTCAGAAGATAGCTGACGGCTCTGCCGTCAGCCCCTTGACCTCTAGGTCTAAGGCCGGTTTCTTTTCTTGATAGATGTACGCCACCAAAGCTGCCAGAGTGTTGACCAGAAAATTGAACGGGTTTCGATGGCGGGAATGCTCAATCTGGAAAATGTTCTTGAGCTGGTCATTGACCGTTTCAACCAATGCCCGTTGACGCAGCATCACCTTGTCAATCAGCTTCACCAGTTTGTTTTTCATCTTCTGCTTGTCGTTCGTGACCAGCTCCAGTCCCCGCTTCATAGAGTTCCTCGAACAGTTCCTGGCGGATCTAGCCATGGTCGCCAAAGAGCTTGCCCATCAGGCCTTGGGTCAACGCTGGCACCGGCACTCGGTCATCAATATGAGCGGGAATCAGCTTGAAGGCCAGCAGCTCACCGCGCTCGTTGATGACTAAAGCCAAAGTGCCAGCCCATCGCATTCTTGCTCCAACCAACTGGGTCTCGGAACACTTTGTGAGCCTTGGCACGACGAGGATGACACACTTCAATCGGGAGGGAATTGATGAAAGCAAGACCGGTCATTTCTCCAGTGCGGGTATAGAGAAAGCCACAGAGCAGCATCAGGCACCAAGGCATCAGTTCCACGAAGCGGTTGTAACTCACTAGGGGGGGGAACGCGTGGCAATACACCAAGGGGGGAGAACTCCTTAAAGGGGCGATAGCCAGAGCCCTGGAAGGCAATCACCATGGTCATCACTTCACTACGACTCAGTTTCGATTGACACAATCGTTCACCCCGTATCAAGGGCAGTTGGGGATGGTGACGAGACTGCTGCGCAAAGGTCCGACAGAAGTCATCGGCTTCCCAGAAAATCGGCGTCACGTCCCAGCGAGAGACTTCGGATAAAGTCGTGTTCATAGCTGAGCGTGAATTCGTCAAATCCAGTCTCAGCTTTTTTCTTACTCACTTCTGCTCGTCGAACTCACGTCTACAAGGGGAAGGGGCGTAGAGTTAGCCCGTTACGGAGCGATCGTGATTCACCCAATAGGGCAATGGCGTCTTTTTATTTGGCCAATTACGCCGAATGAATTTAGCTAAAAAGGGAATGGACAAGGCCAGCAAAATTGCGCCGAACCAAATGCCAGACCGAAAATCTTCCAGCGAAGTGGGTTCAGTATGGCCCGCCAGGCGAGCGATAAGTTCTAGACTGGCGGCAATCCCATTGTTCAAGGCATGTACGGCGATCGCCACCCCCAGACTGCTGGTGCGGAAATAGAGTAGCGCCATCACCAGGCCAAACATCGTCAGGCCAAGCACGTTACCATGCAAAATGCCAAAGAGGAGGGAAGTCAGCAGCACCGCTACCGGAGGATTCCAACGGGTGCCCCACCGGTGGAGCAAAAATCCGCGAAAGATAAACTCCTCTAACACTGGTGCGGCAACCACCAACAGAAACATCATCAACAGGTTGTACAGCCAGGGAATCGTCGTCTCGTCTGCCCCTAAAAACAGCGACTCATTCAATGTAGTACTCACAAACTCTGGAAAGGCATACGAGAGTAGAACAAAGGAAACTTGAAAAGCCCCCAACGAAAACATAAAGAGCAGTACCCAAAGTCCAATCAAATAGGGCCAATCGGCTCGGTGGGGCCATTTGCCCACTAGGGGCTTGAGGTCGATGTGGTGCTGGTCATATTGCCATCGCACCCATAAGCTACCGCCCCCAAACAAAATCAGGTAGAAAATTGGTGTTACTAGTGGATCAGTGG
>CAZLYS010000556.1:0-4092 GCA_964563415.1 uncultured Halomicronema sp. | reverse complement strand
ATGTTGGTCCGGCATGGTATAAAATCAGCTATCAAGATCAGTTAGATCGTTGCTTCACAATCTCTGGTCTCGCCGCACCAATTGCAGGAGATCCGAAAGAGTATGAAACGATTTCACTCTCAAATGAAACATTTGGTGAAGTCATTTTGCTACACACCTTTTTTGATGAAAGCCTAATTCCTCCGAGAATTACAGCTAGTATTGTCATACCCGTGGCATCAAGCAAGCATAAGTATGAGTTTCTAGCTCTGTCAAATATGCAGATCTCTGAAAATGTTCGCTGTACTGGCACAGTGGTTAGCCTTGAAGAAGCTGCCGCAATTATTGAGTCGCTTCAGTACTTTGATTAAGGTCTCCCGGCATCATTTCAGGCTGAACAATACACTTGTCTCTTAGTGTATGTTCTATATTAGCTTTTAGATAATTATCTAACCATTTGCAGCTAGCTGACAATAATTCGTCAAGGCTAAAGATTTTCCAGCTTTTGAGGAAACCCTCATCACCCCCTACAAGGATACTCTGACCATCTGGAGTAAATGCAATATCCCATACAGAACCACGAGGGTTTAAATATTCCGCAGTTTGCCGCCCAGACAAGTCCCAGACCTTAGTAGTGGAATCCATTCCGCCAGTAGCTATCAATAATCCATCTGGACTTACCTTTAGAGAATTAATGCCACTTTGGTAACTGAAAAACTCTTGTGTGAGTTCTCCAGTTAAATGCCAAAATCTGACTGTACTGAACTTATCTCCAGTCACTAAGGTATTACTGTTTTCAGCAAAACTTATACCCCGAACCTGGCTGTCATGGGCTTTCCAAAAGGCAAGTTTCTTGCCGTCTAAATTCCATAGGCCGACGTTGCCCTCCCAATCTCCTGTCGCAATTATTTGAGAATCTTTGCTAAAGGCGACTCGATACACCACCGCTTGATGATCTGATAATTCCTTAGTTTGTTGCCCTTCAAGATTCCAGATGCGAGCTGTCTGATCTGCTCCAGCGCTTGCAATCCATCGCCCATCTGGGCTAAAGGCCACAGAAGAAACCCAAGATCGATGACCTTTTAGAGACTGTTTCAAATCACCGGATAAGGTCCAAATATTAACCGCACCGTCTGCATCACCTGTCGCTATATATTCGCCATCTGAACTAAAAGCCATGCTGTAAATACGGGGCTGTCCGTTAGCTGCCCAATTGGCTTTTGGATGACCAGCCTGGTCCCAAACCCTAATTTTGCCCTCATCACCTGCACCCGCTACCCATTGGGCATCTGGACTCACAGCGATGGCATTGACATCAAGCTGATGTCCGGCAAATAGCTGCCCCCTATCTGCTTCTGAAACTTGCCAGAGTCTTGTATTGCCATCCCTTCCAGCTGTTAATAGTGATTTCCCGTCAGCACTGAAATTAGTACTCCAGATAACACCTCTATGGCCTGATAGTTCCATCAGTTCAATTCCCTCCACGTTCCACAACTTGCTCCTGCCACCATCATCGCCAGATGCAATGAGATCTCCTTGAGGGCTAAATTGGACTGTCGTCACCGGAAAGAGATGTCCTCTAAAAACTCGCAATTCTTGGCCCGATAGGTTCCAAAGCCGGATAGTGCGATCGCCTCCTGCAGTTGCCAAGGTATTGCCATCCGGACTAAAACTTACGCTTGTAATGGGCTCACTATCATGGCCTTGCCAATTTGCTGATAGCTGACCATCGCTAGCCCAGATATAGATTTGACCATCGGTGCTTACCCCGGCAATGCGGCTACCATCTGGACTGAAAATCGCTGCACTCATCGGTGCTTGTGATCCTTCGAGTTCAGCTAACTGCTCTCCTTCTGCACTGAGCAAAAAGCCCTGACCAGCCTTACTCGCAACAACTAGTTGATTGTTATCAAGACTTACCTGAACTGAATTCAAGCCTCGTTGTTCTTCTCGTAAGAGAGATGATTCTGTTTCGTTGAGATTCCATCGCCGAATTTGGCCATCTTCAGTGACCGTGAAGAGAGTTTCCCCCTTTGAATCAAACTGAACATCATTGATTGCACCCAAAGGGTTGTCATTAGGAGTTCCTAGAGTTGTGACTGGCTCACCATCCACGGTCCAAAGTTGGACAGTTCCATCTCTTCCTGCAGTGGCAATGTATTGATTATCCGGACTAAAAATTGCCTGTTTGATTTCCCCTTGATCTGCGTCATAGCGGTTCTTTTCATGGATGTCGGACAAGATCCTTTGCATTGCCAGCATCGGGCTAACCGAAGGATAGTCCACGAGTGCGGTCTCTGGTTCCACTAGGTTTTGGAGTTCGTATCCTGCCCTCAGTGAGGATACGAGAGCTTCTAACTCTCCAGACCTGAACTGTCTAAGAGCACTCACTCCCGCCTGCTCTAACTGTGTTCCTTTCCTTGCTACAGCCAGGTCTTCCAGGGCACTCCAAGCCCTCCAAGATGCAAAAACAGTAAATAGGCCCACAATACAAATAATGAATTTAGCTTGCCGATAAGCTTGTGTGAGAATCTGACTTTTCTGGATGGCGGTTTCAAATTCAGCTTTCTTACGAATTTGTTCTGCTTGCCACTCGATACTGCGATCGATAAATTGATTTTCTAATGCACTTAAGCCGCCCAATAAAAAAAAAGCGTTATTTTCACGTAGCTGAATAGCTCGTTCTAGACGAGAGCCCTTCAAGAGTTCGTCATTGGTGGCTTCAATTGATTGATTATCGGTAGAGGAGGCTTGAGCTAGTGCTGTTTGCCAACGATCAACATCATCCGCAAGAAAATTCTTAAAGATAATGGCATCCTTCGATTCATCGATCCACTGTTTCAGAGAATCCCAAGAACTAAGGATAATCTCGTGGGCAACTTCAAAGGTGGCGTTTTGCGTCAAGGCTGGAATCTCACCCGTCAAGACTCTCTTAGCGTCTGAATACTCATATCCACTCACGATCATGTTTTCATCAACGAACGTTCGTAAGGTGGATTCCAAGAGGTCACCTTGAAACTCATTGCGGTGGGCCTTGCGACTGACGGCACGCGAACCGGCATCGGTCTCAACAATCTGCACTAACCGCAGGAAAATTTGTCGCGTTGCATCCTGTTCATCTTGGTTGAGCTTTTGATAAACCTCGTTGATGTGGGCTTGTAAGGCACCGCGAACGCCTTCCAAACGAGCGTAGGTGGAACGGTTTAGGGTGCGGTCTTCGATATGAGGTTTGTTGTCCTGACCGAAATCTATGCACTCCCGTTCCCACAAGAGGTTCAGCGTGTATTGCAACAAGGGCAAGTACCCACTTTGCCCCTGCACTTCTTTAATGATTTGCTCCACCAAACCTTCTTCAAAGACCACGCCATGCTTGGCCGCCGGTTGCTCGATCGCCTGCCTCAGTTCATCTGGATGCATATCCGTGATGACGTGGATATTGTTACTGTTGGCGATCGCCCCTAACTGAGGAAAGGAGCTGAAATACTCTAGAAAGTCAGCTCGCATCGCGATGATTGTGCGAACTGAATCATCTGGCAGTTGATTTAGTTGTCCCAGAGCATCGATAAAACTTTCTCGGGTCTGCTGATTGCGGCAGTTCGTGAAGATCTCCTCGAACTGATCAATGAAAAAGAGCCACCGGCTTTGGGACTGTTTAAGCGTTTGAATCACATTGACAAGGGTTTGAGTATCACCAATGCGAGTTAACTCTGCCTCTGCTTCAGAAAATTGATAGTCCTTATCATCGGCCAATAAGCAACGATACAGACTCTCAAAGGGATTGTTGCCTGGGGAGAAGACGAATGCGTGGAGTGGGGTGGTGCCGAGTTTGCTTTTCAATTCTGGAATGACACCGGCTCGAATCACAGAGGATTTGCCACAGCCTGAAGCACCGGTTACCAAAAGCATACGGTTTTGGTTGACAGCTTCAAACAAGCGAGCAATTAACGCGTCGCGCCCAAAGAAGTACGCTCTATCCGCAAAGTTGTATCGTCTCAGCCCCTTATAAGGAGAGCTTTTATTCAGTTCTCTCTGGGTAATTCGCTCCGCAGAGATTTGAATAATTTGAGTGTCAACTTTTGTCCCAATCTGAACGGGTGTATAGGTAAATGAAGC
>CAZLYS010000555.1:0-4094 GCA_964563415.1 uncultured Halomicronema sp. | reverse complement strand
TTAAAGTACACATGATAATGAAAGCATCTGCTCCATATTTATGCATACCTCTAATCAACCACCAGAAGCCACCGTTGATATTGAAAAAGCGGCTGAAGGCGGTAGCCATGATACTGATGAAACCCGAGAGAGCCTGCCCACTAAACGCTTGCGCGAAGAGCTGATATCTCAGCAAGACAGCCTGCCAGAGGAAGTCTTAAGAAACCGTGTAATTGAAGCCTTACTCAGTTATCTCAAAGAACGTAAACAAGAAGATTGTGCTGATTATTTCACGTTGCGGCTGCTAGACTTGCCGACCGCTGAAATCGAAGCCATTCTCAAGTTAACTCCTCGTCAGCGAGATTACTTACAGCAGCGTTTCAAATATCATTTGGTCCGGTTTTCTTTGTCTCACCATTGGGATATTGTCCATGAATGGCTCGAAGCGGATTTAGAGCGTAATCTTGGCCTTGCCCCTCAGCAATGGGATACCCTGAATCAGGCAATAAATGATACTCAAATCAAACTTTTACAATTTAAGCAGGATGGTTTAGAAGATACTGAAATTGCGAAAAAACTAGGCATTACTTCGACACAGCTCCAAAAACAATGGACAAAGCTCCTAGAGCAAGCTTGGGAAATTCGTAACTTTTAATTTGTTATTTCTGATTTGAATTGTCCGGAAGGGGATCTACTAGCGATGAAAAGTGACGCAGATACGATTCGGAATTTCCTACTTGGGCTCTTAGAGCACTTTAGCCGGATAGATTCCTCGCCATCAGGGCCGGTTGATGATCTCACAGGTACTTCTATCTCGATATCGTCGTCTCCCGAGCAGACGATATCGGCTAGCACTGCGTCGACAAATACCGATGATTCGGCAGTAGTTGAGTCTTCATCAGCCTTTACCCATCCCCCATCGACTGAAATACCTCCCATTTCTGAACTTGGAGAGTTACCTTCCGTGCAAGATCATTTTCAGACTGTGCTAAAACGCCGTCTTCAGCTTGAAATTAGCCAAAACCCGCCGCGATTTCCTTGGGAATCGAACGTAATAGATTACCCTGTAGAGCTAGCAGAGGCTAATGCCCAAGCTTGGCTGCTGCAGCTGCAATCGCTGCCTCTGCCGACTGCTCTGCCCGACGATATTCTGGCGGGGCTACTGAGCCGTTGTCAGGAACTGCTGGCAGAGTCTTTGCAACCAGGCGTGCGGCTCGTTAAGGCAGTGGAAAATCTGTTTCCCGATCAGCCTCAGGCGATGGATCAGATTGCCGGCTTAGTTCTCGCTAATGCCACCGTCCGCAGCACTGCCACTCGTGATGCAACCGCTTTGAAAACCGCGTTTCCTGATGGTTATGCTGGGGCCAACCCACAGCAACAAGTGACTCTAGCCATGTTGGCTGCCAAAGATATCTTGGATACGTTAACGCTAAACTTAACTCCCGAGGCTCCGGTCCAACAGCGGGAATGGTTAACGACCGAGGGCAACGTGACGATCACCGCCCACTACCAGCCCGGCACCGTCAACCAAATTAGCTTGTCCGTGGATGTGCCCTGCGCTAGCCAAATGACCATGCCGACGTCAGAACAAACCGTCACTCAGGCTCGCCCCGGCATCCTGAACCTGACTCTGCCTGAGCCGACAGTTGGAACCTACCCCGTCGAAATTTCCTTTAGTGGCACTGATGCAGTCCCTTTGACATTTACCATTGGCTGGAGCCACGGAGTGTAGCTGACAGTAGGCTAACTATTAACCTTTGCAACCGACCTGCCTTTGTGGGGGTCGGTTTTTAATCGTTGTTTTTCATCAATGGTTATAGTTACAGCAGGCCGTTCGCTAGGGACTATAGCTAGGAACTGAGTTCAGAGTACTCTGCCGAAAGGGTATAGCCCTAAGAGACAAAAGTTCTGCTAGTCAAGGGGTTCAATGTTCTGACTCGTGCTCACTAATCGGCAGTTGACGATGGCAGATTGGGAAATCAACTAGCCATAGCGCCTCATCGTAGGATTTCTGATGCCACATTTTTGACAATTCTAATTACTGTCCGGTGAGGAAACTGGGGCGATCGCTCTTGACCTTTTAGGTAGGCTGATATACACCTATGGCGTGGTTTGCCAAAACGCATGATGAAAGGATTTTTTCTGGGCTTAACAAAACTGACTTTGGGCGTGCTCTTAGCGTTTGTCCTGCTGTCTTTAGCAGGGGTTGCCACGGCCCGTTACTTTATGGCCAAACTTTCTGTATTACCGCCCCGGCCCGTTTTTGAAAATGATGTGGCGCTACAAGTCGAAGCTGCCAATCCTCAACCTGAGGCTCAGCCGGTCCCAGTCGCAGCGCCTGAGACCGCTGCCCCCGTCGAGGAACTCCCTCCTGATAGCTATGTTGCAGTTGTGGTACAGCCGATCGGCCTCGTCATGCGCTCAGGACCAGGAGCCGAAAATCCACAATTGGGGGGGGTCGATTTTCAAGAGCAAGTTTTGGTGCTGCAAACCGATGACTCTGGCAACTGGATGAAAATTCGGGTGCGTGAGACTGGACAAGAGGGCTGGGTCAAAGCGGGTAATACTGAAAATGTGAACGAACCGGCTCAGTAGTGGTTTGACGCCCCAAAAGCATCCTTCTTCGGATTTAAACAGCAGGCTGCTAAAAGCTATCGCCAACTGTTTCGGGATTGTTGCCAAACGTATTTGGCTAACTGGTCAATTTCGTCTGCCGTGAGGCGATCTTGGTAGGCTGACATGGCCCCTTTGCCCTGCTGAATGAGTTGAGAAATTGCAGTCACAGAATCCACGCCATTGCGCTGTAAAGCTTTCTGCTTCAGGGTTTTACGTCGTCGTACAATGTTACCGCCGCCGCTGTGACAGCCAGCACAGTGGGTTTCAAATAAGACTGACGCCGATGGCGGCGCGAGAACGGGCTCAGCAGCCCAGACGGGAGATGTGAATATCAGCCAACCACAAAGCAAACTCAGCAGCCATGGCAAGAGCTTAGAGAGCGATCGCATCATGATAATTTGCCTCCGTCACGCCACATCGATATCTGTATTGTAGTGAGGCCAATGGCTTTGCAAAAAAGCAGTCATCGCGCGTCGATCGAGGGGTTGACTAAACCAATAGCCCTGCATTTGACTACACCCTAGATCGCGGAGGCAATTCACTTGCTCTAGGGTCTCTACGCCTTCTGCGACTAACCCTAGCTGCAGGGCCTGACCAAGCGCAATCATCGCCTTAATCATCGCTACATCTTGTTCATCCTGAGGCACATCCTTAATAAAAGAGCGGTCAATCTTGAGTCCATGGTAAGGGAACTGTTTCAGATAGTTCAGAGATGAATAACCGGTGCCAAAGTCATCCATTACCAAGCGAGTCCCTAATTGGCGGAGTTGTTTTAACGTTGAGAGAGAAATGTCTAAGTTGGCCAGGGCAGCTGTTTCCGTCACCTCTAACTCCAGATACTGTGGAGCCAAGTCAAAAGCCACCAATACTTGTTCAATATCTTGTACAAGGGACCTGTGATGCAGTTGGCGAGCTGATAAATTCACGGCAATTTCTAGATCTTCAAAGCCCTGTTGTTGCCAGGTTTTGAGCTGACAACAAGCCTGCTTAATGACCCAATCCCCCAGGGGAATGATGAGGCCAATTTCCTCTGCTACAGGAATAAACTGATTCGGCATGACCTCGCCAAGTTCAGGACTACGCCAACGCAGGAGTGCCTCAACGCGGCAAATGCGACCCTGCACAATATCAATTTGCGGTTGAAAGAATAGGCGAAATTCCTCGCGTTGCAGTGCCTGGTGCAAGTGTTTTTCTAAGATAAGTTGTTGCGAGGCGCTGGAACTTAAGGTTGAGGTGTAGAACCGATGCGTATTCCGACCATCGGCTTTGGCTGCATACATTGCCGTATCGGCATTTTGTAAGAGGGTCGTCACATTGTCCCCATCATCAGGAAATACAGCAATGCCGACACTACCCGTGACATAAAGCTCATGATTTTCAATCACGAAGGGCGGCTTCAGATTGTTGGCTAATCGCTCTGCCACACCAGCAACTTCTTCAAGGGTGTCAATATTTTGCAAAATCAGGGTGAATTCATCACCGCCCCAGCGCGCCAGTAG
>CAZLYS010000554.1:0-4115 GCA_964563415.1 uncultured Halomicronema sp. | reverse complement strand
CAAATTCACTCTCAGCTTTTTTCTTGCTACTTTCTGCTCGTCGAACTCACGTTAGGAAAAAGGTCTAGAAACTGCCTCATGCTAAGGTTCTGACGCGGCTCAGCCCTGGTTATCAGGTGGCCAAGGGCAAGCAAAGCCTAGCGCAAGGAAATGAGATTTGGTAATAATGCCCCAAGTCCTGGAAACCGCCAATTAATAAACTGGTCGAGCATCAGGCCCAGCGGAACTACGAGCTCGTTCTTTGGCTTTGGCAGCGCTTTTCTTCAGTGCATCCAATCGCTTGATGTATTGATCACGCTTACGCTTTTTCGGTGTTTGCTCAATCAGGGTCTTCAGGGCGCTGCCCAAACTCTTGTAGGCATTGGGTAGGGTATAGCCAAAGCGGGTCGCGATCGCGATCGCCCGCTCATCTGCATCGATCGCTTCTTCAACTGCCTTAATCGGGTTATTACGCTTATACAACCGCCAGCCCGAAAACCCGCACAACGCTAACGCCAGCATGAGCAACAGGCCATCTTGTACCCATAGCTCACCAATCGCGCCGCCTAGACCAATAGCCAGTGCCGCCATCTCCCAGCCGTCTCGGGGAATAGTGTCATTTTGGACGTGACCCACCTGGTGCCAAAACAAGAGGTTGCGCTGGTCTAACGCAAAACTTTCCCATTTCGCCAAGTCGATTTGAATTTCGACCTGATCCTTACCCAGCTCTTCGCTCGTAATGAGAGGCGGTGTCACATCGGTGGCAGCTTCCACCGTGACCCAACTTTGAAGCTCTGGTGGCAATAGACTGCGTAGACGGCGTAACTCTCCCATATCGGCTCTGGCGGTGGATGTTGCGTAAGACGTCATGAAAACTCAAAAAATGAATAAGGTCACCTCAGAGTCAACTTGACCTTGTGGATCATCTTTCCGAGGTAGTAATGCCTACTATCCTAGCCAAAAATTGGAAATCCCATGGGTATATTTACGAACTATCCATAAGTCGGTTCTGCCAACTGTTCCTACAAAGTCACCGGTGTCAGAGTCGGCAACTCCCAGAGGCAAGCAGTTTCGCCGCATTCCGCCAGGTGAGCGATCGCCCCTTGCAATAGCGCCTCTCCCTCAGTAACGGTCTCTATCCGACACAGTGACTCTCGCAATTCTGCCGCACCAGCAAAGCCTTTGACATACCAGGTCATATGCTTGCGCGCCTGACAGATGCCTCGATACCCCTTGTAGTCGGCAATCAGGCGCAGATGCTCTTGCGCACAGAGCAACCGATCAATCACGGTAGGGGCAGGTAAGCGATCGCCCGTTTTCAAAAAGTAATCGATTTCCCCCACGAGGAATGGATAGCCCAACGTTCCTCGGGAACACATGACGCCATCAGCATGGGTCGTCTCTAGGCACCGCACCGCCGCATCGACTGAATCAATGTCACCATTAGCAATCACCGGAATTGAGAGCGCCTCCTTCACGCGGCGAATCCATTCCCATCGCGCTGCACCGGTATAGCCTTGAGCTCGGGTCCGACCATGCAGTGTCAGCATATCGATGCCCACATCCTCTAATTGCCGAGCAAATTCGATGGCGTTAATATTTTCGTCATCCCAACCAATGCGCGTTTTGACCGAAACCGGCACCTCAACCGCTTCTACAACGGTGCGCGTAATTTTAACCGCCATGGCGGGATCTTTGAGTAATGAAGAACCGCCGCCTTTGCGCGTGATTTTGTTGACGGGACAGCCCATGTTGAGGTCGATCGTATCCGCCCCTTCGGCCACTGCTTTACGGGCCGCATCCGCTAAAAAATCGGGACGGCAGTCAAAGAGTTGAATGCTGATGGGATGCTCATTCGGGTCAACCTCCATAATTTTGGGCAAGGTCTCAACATGGCAAATGCCTGACGCATGAACCATTTCGGTATACATCATGGAAGTGGGCGCATATCGCCTCACTAGCCGCCGAAAGACTTTATCCGTCACCCCAGACAGCGGTGATTGTAAGACCCGACTATTCACAGTAACCGCCCCAATTTGGAGTGGGGTAGCTAACTTTTGTCGCAGGGTCAGAGAAAGCGCAGTCATGATCCCAATCGCAACGCGGTGCTTTCTCAGTATGCCAGCAGTCGGCTTAAATGAGAGAAACGCCCCTCGGCGTGGTTAAGCCACAGGGCATGAAGGCTAAAGCACCTATTTTGAGAGGCTTTCGGGGCAATTGACGCAGTGCCCTAAAGGGAGTTTTTGCGACCCAGTAGCCAGTAGCTCTCCAAGTTGCCCTGACCTTTGATAAAGACCGTCCCACGGGACTCTAGATGATAGCGATGACGTAAGCGCTCATACACTTCTGCCGTAACTTGAATCCGCTCTGGAACACCAGTGCTTTCCATCCGGCTCGCCAAGTTGACGGTGTCGCCCCACAGGTCATAAGCAAATTTGCGCACCCCAATCACGCCCGCGATCACCGGCCCAGTACTTATGCCAATCCGGAGTTGGAAGGATTGACCATCGGGGCGATGAAACTGTTTGATGGCGGCTTGCATATCCAACGCCATAGAGGCCACAGCATCGATATGATCGGCTCGGGGAGCGGGCAACCCCGCCGCCGCCATGTAGGCATCACCAATTGTCTTAATTTTTTCTAGGCCATGCTTTTCTGCCAAGCGGTCAAAGGTGGAAAAGACTTCATTGAGTAGCTTGACCAGTTCCTTGGCATCCATTTGTCCGGAGGCCGCCGTAAACTGCACTAAATCCGCAAAGAGTACAGTCACCTCATCGTAATTTTCCGCGATGGTGCGAGGGCCAGTTTTCAGGCGATTCGCAATTTGATACGGCAGGATATTGACTAATAAGCGATCGGCTTGCTGCCGCTGCTGTCGTAACTCCATTTCCATCCGTCGCCGTTCAGTAATGTCGTGGACAATCCCCTCGTAGTACTGAAAATGCTTCGACTCGTCATACACTTTGCGGATAGTTTCACTAATCCACATCTTGCTGCCGTCTTTGCGATAAACCTCGGACTCGGCCCCTTCAATCTGATCAAATTGTTCGAGATAGACGATTAATTCAGCTCGCCTTTGGGGCTGTACATAAAGACCTTTGCCGACATCGGTAATGCAGTGCATCAAATCATCCGGGGAGTCATAACCATAGATCTTGGCTAGCGCTGGATTAACACTGATGTAGCGGCCTTCAAAACTCGTCTGAAAAATGCCTTCAGTCGCGTTTTCAAAAATGCGGCGGTATTTGATTTCTGCTTGCTGCAAGGCTTCTTCGGCTTGTTTGCGCTCACGAACTTCGGCGAATAGGAGGCGATTTTGTTGACTCAGTTGCTGACAACGCCGGTAGTCGTTGAGTCGGGCCTGAATCCGAGCTGTCACTTCTTCTGCTAGCAATGGCAAGCTGAGGTAGTCTTGAGCCCCGGCATCAAAAGTTGCGGACACTTTTTGAGGATCGCGATCGCCCACCACAATAATGGGAATGTCTCGACTCCAGCGATGGGCTTTTAACTGCTGACAAAAGTCATGACCCATTTTGATGAATAGAGTCGCTTCAATGAGTACTAACGCGATCGAGCGCTCCTTTAAGAAGTGGGGCGAGGCTTCATGTTCTGTGCTGGTTTCCAGACGATAGTGAGTGCCCAATGCCTGTCGCAGCGCTACTTGAACATGCTGGTCACGATGAACCAATAGCAGACCTTCTTGGCCTACCGGACAAAAATTTCCGTCAATATCAGAAAACTCCGCCTGATTACTCAAGACTGCTCTATCCCTGTAAACTCGCTAGTCTGTGCCTTAGTATTCTCCAAATAACCGAAATTAGTTCGAATAATGTTAGCTAGTAGTCATTATGATGCCCTGCAGAAAGGGGGAATTCATGGGACGAGCACGACCAATATCCAACTAGCTTAAACACATTCGTGAGGAAACTGTTGGTTCGGCCTCAGTAGACCAGTGCCCTTCCATTTCTACCCCTGATTTAATCGCTCTCAGGATAGAGCGATCGCGAATCTTACGTATTTATACTAGGTGGCCTCATCGATAACCTGCAGCCAGCGTCCAAAAGGCGATGACGCGAGCATCAAGCACCCATAGACCAGGTATTCAAGCGGTCAAGCATTCCAGTAGCTCTTTTTGA
>CAZLYS010000553.1:0-4119 GCA_964563415.1 uncultured Halomicronema sp. | reverse complement strand
CCCATTTTTAAGGGGTATTGAGGGGGATCTTTCCATTTGGCAGATGTGTAGTCCAGTTTCAGAGAGTTGGCATAACACGCCTAAGAAGCATGAAGGTTTCATGACATTTTGGATCGTAGATTGTCATACTTGATACAGATGCCACAGAAGAGTTGAAGAGTTTTGCTGATTTATTAGCCCCATTCGAGTCGGCATAGCGCTCCCTCATCTGCAGCGAAAACCGCTGTTGTCGGAGGCTTTAATCATGAATAACTTACCGAAACCCGCATTAAGGTATGTCCCCAAAGTAACGGTGATTGGCGCGGGAAATGTTGGCAGTGCGCTCGCTAAGCGGATTTTAGATACCCATTTGGCTAACGTCGTATTGCTAGACATAGTGGCTGGGCGACCCCAGGGAATTGCCCTCGATTTGACTGAAGCGAGTGGCCTAGAAATACACCCCCAGCAAATTATGGGCACTAACGACTATCGCGACACTGCCGGGTCTGATGTGGTAGTCGTGACTGCTGGTAAACCCCGTCAACCAGGGCTGTCACGCGATGACCTTATGCAGGTGAATGGCCAGATTGTGGTGAAGACCATCAAGCAAGCGATCGCTCACTCACCTCAGGCGAAATTTGTCATTGTGACCAATCCGCTGGATGTGATGACGTATCTGGCTTGGCAAACCAGTGGCCTACCGGCTGAGCACGTGATTGGCATGGCAGGCATTTTAGACTCCGCTCGCTTCCGCACCTTTATCGCGATGGCCCTCAACGTGCCACCAGAGGATGTCTCGGCTTTGGTGTTAGGCGGACATGGTGATTTGATGGTGCCGCTGCCCAATTATGCCTCGGTTAATGGCATTCCCCTGACTGAGTTGCTGGAGGCGCCAACCATCGCTCGCTTAGTCCAGCGGACCCGTCATGGGGGAGCCGAAATTGTAGATTTGCTGAAAACCGGCGGTGCTTACTATGCCCCTGCCGCGTCAATTTATTGGATGGTGGAAGCCATTTTGATGAATCGACATCGCATTTTGCCCGCAGCAACTTATCTGACTGGACAGTACGGGCTACACGATGTTTATGTTGGCGTACCCTGTCGTATTGGCCAATCAGGGGTTGAGTCCGTGCTGGAACTTACCCTGAATAGCGAGCAGCAAGCCGCATTAGCCAAATCAGCAGCGGCCATTCAAGCTAATATTCGGAAAATTACTCAGACCTTAATTGAACCGGCTCAGCTGGCAATGACAGTTTGATTTTTCCCTTTCGAGACTGGCATGGTGGCCCTGGACGAGACTTACCAACGACATCGCGCGTGGATGGAGCAGGCGATCGCGCTAGCCGCCGCCGCTGGCACCGCTGGAGAAGTCCCGGTCGGGGCGATTGTGGTCGATGAAAATGACTGTCTGATTGCAGAAGCTGCTAATTTCCGTGAACGGGGGCATGATCCGACCGCCCATGCTGAAGTGCTGGCCCTCCGTCAGGCGGGCCAAGTGCGCCGCAATTGGAATCTGACCGGTTGCACGCTCTACGTCACGTTAGAGCCCTGCCCCATGTGTGCTGGGGCGATCGGCCTCAGTCGGGTTAGTTTGCTGGTGTATGGGGCTGATGATCGTAAGGCTGGGGCGGTGCGATCGGTGCTGAATATTCCCGATAGTGCCGCCTCTAATCATCGTCTGGCCGTGCTGAGCGGCATTCTGGAACCCCAGTGCCGAGAACAATTGCAAACCTGGTTTGCCCAACGACGACAAGCTCGACGCAACGATGTCCACAAATAAGGCTTTGACGAAGAGGAAGGAGGGTTGAACGGTTCTTTCCCAGACAGGTAGTGTCGTGGATGCTCTCAAACTGCTGTGAAGTAGACGAGTTCAGAACGGTAAACTAAGTGTCTGAAATGTGAGGTCAGACACCCATGGGCAATGCCGTTGCACAGCAAATTCAGCAACTGCGCGAACAGCTGCAACAGGCCAGCTATGCCTATTACGTACTCGATCAGCCCCTGATGGAGGATGAGGTGTACGATCGCCTCTATCGGCAACTGCAAGATCTTGAAAACCAGCATCCCGGCCTCGTTACACCCGACAGCCCGACGCAGCGGGTGGGAGAACGTCCCGCCAGTCAGTTCAATTCCATTCCCCACAATATTCCGCTCTATAGTCTGGAAAATGCCTTTGGCATTGAGGAATATCGAGCCTGGCAAGAAAAGTGGCAGCGGCTGACTCCTGATGTGAGTGAAGCACCGGCAGTGGCTGAATTGAAGATTGATGGCTCAGCGATCGCCCTCACCTATGAAAACGGCATTTTGACCCAGGGTCTGACCCGTGGAGACGGCGTCACTGGAGAAGAGATCACTCAAAATCTGAAAACGATTCGCTCGATACCGTTGCGGCTACAGATCGACCAGCCGCCGACCCGAGTGGAAGTGCGGGGCGAGGCGTTTCTACCGTTGAACGAGTTTGACCGCATTAACCAACAACGCGCAGCGAAGGGTGAAGCGCTGTTTGCGAATCCTCGCAATGCGGCGGCAGGCACCCTCCGGCAACTCGATTCTCGCATTGTGGCCGATCGCCGCCTCGATTTTTTTGCCTATACCCTAATTATTCCTGAGACGGTTGCATCGGGTGCATTAGTGCTGCCCATCACTCAAGAAAACTCGCTGGAACACCTGCAATCATTCGGATTCAAGGTGAACCCCAATCGGGCCTTATGTCAAACCGCCAATGATGTGGCGGCCTTTTACGATCGCTGGTCCACAGAGCGGCACGATCTGCCTTACCTGACGGATGGGGTCGTGGTGAAGCTGAATGAATTTGCCCTCCAGCAACAGTTGGGCTTTACGCAAAAGTTTCCCCGCTGGGCGATCGCGCTCAAATATCCCGCTGAAGAAGTGCCGACGCTAGTCAAGGCCGTATCGGTGCAAGTGGGCCGCACTGGTGCGGTGACCCCCGTTGCCGAGCTGGAGGCCGTGCAATTGGCCGGTACGACTGTTTCTCGTGCCACCTTGCACAATAGCGATCGCATCCAAGAACTAGATCTACACATTGGCGACACTGTCGTGGTTCGTAAAGCTGGAGAAATTATTCCTGAAGTGGTGCGTGTACTGCCGGAACTGCGCCCCGCTGCCGCTGAACCGTTTCGCATGCCGACCCACTGTCCTGAGTGCGGTGAGGTATTGGTAAAACCGGAAGCGGAAGCAGTGACGCGCTGTATTAATGCCTCCTGTCCCGCGATTGTTCGGGGTGCCCTAATTCATTGGGCACGACGCGACGCCCTTGATATCAATGGTATTGGGACTAAATGGATAGAGCAGTGGGTCGATCAGGGATTGGTTACCGCCGTTGCCGATCTGTACGATCTGACGGTAGAGCAGCTCACGCAGCTAGATCGCATGGGTGAAAAACTGGCGACGAAAATTGTCGATGCGATCGCCGCTTCTAAACAGCAACCCTGGTCGCGGGTGCTCTATGGTCTCGGCATTCGTCATGTGGGTACAGTGAATGCTCAAGTGCTCGCTCAAGAATTTCCTTCAGTAGACACTCTCCAAGCCGCCAAAATTGAGGAAATTGAAGCCGTTTATGGCATCGGCCCCGAGATTGCCCAATCCGTCTATGAATGGCTGCGCAATCCTGCCAACTGGCACCTAGTGGAACAACTTAGAGTCGCTGGTGTCCAGCTAGCAAGTACCGAGCCAGTCACCCAGCGCCCTCTTGAGGAACTCCCACTATCTGGCAACACCTTTGTGCTGACGGGCACCTTGCCTTCTCTTAGTCGCAGTGAAGCCAAAGCCCTCATCGAAAGCGCAGGCGGTAAAGTGACTGGCAGTGTGAGTTCTAAAACGAGCTATCTGGTGGCCGGAGAAGAGGCTGGTTCAAAACTTGCCAAAGCTCAAAAGCTCGGCGTCCCAAAGCTATCGGAAGCTGACTTACTGGAACTGTTGGGTCAGGGATAGAGCAGTAGTCATCACACCAGTGCCCTGAAAACGAGCCTTTCCTTGCAAAGGCAGCAAATTGATTTTTCCAAGGACTGTCGATTGTTATACCGATTCTCTCAAATCTAGCTACACATCCTTTCCCCTTCGCGCCCTTGCTCCCATAGCCTTCCACTACAATCTGTAGCTCTATTCTGGAGAACTGGTATT
>CAZLYS010000552.1:0-4145 GCA_964563415.1 uncultured Halomicronema sp. | reverse complement strand
GCAATGCTGAAAAGGGATTACCCCATGCTGGGAGATTTCCGTCCCATATCTTTCACCATGTTTTTGAAGGGTGATAGGCTAGGCCCAGGACGACGACGAGGGGCTTGACTAATCCGAGGATTGACCAAGTAGTCGGTCGCAAAATTGGTCACCATTGGAGTAGCTGGAACCGCTGCTGCAGGGGTGGGAGTTGTCACCGGGGTGGGCGCAGGTGCTGCGACCGACACTGGTTCACTGGGCTTCTCTACGACCTCTTTAGGGGCTGCAGGTGCGGGCGCAGGTGCGGCGGTCACAGTGGCAACGGTGGGTGCAGCAGCGTCATCCAACTCCATGTAAAACTCGCCTTGCTTACCAACCCCAAAAATTTTGGCAACGGCACCGAAGATGCCACCAATGAAACCAAAAATGCTACCAAAAATTGTCTTAATCAGACCCATAGCAATACTCCCACTTGCCTAAAGGCAAAATTTCTCAAATTTACAGTTGTATAAACAGTGACGCAGCCGCGTCGACGGCCGACCACCCATGCTAAGGGGCATACCTATGAGAGACGAAACTGCACGCTGAAAGGTAACTTAAGCCTTGATTCGACTAATCACAGCTATCAACGACCGTAAACTGTTGTCAACCATTATTAAGGTTGAGGTGAAGTCTCGACAAGATATCTGAGAAGTTGTTTCAAAAATGTTTACTAAAAAGGCGATCGCTCTATAAAGCGATCGCCTGCCAGTGTTAGATTTTTCCAACTACTGGAACGTTAATCAGCTGCCGACAGTAGCTCACGCTTTTCACCGGGTTGGATGACGACTTTGCCAGCATCATCAACATCCACAGAAGCCGTATCGCCCTCTTGCAAACGACCCGAGAGGATTTCTTCAGCCAGGGTGTCTTCCAGCAAGCGCATGATCGCTCGGCGTAATGGCCGTGCCCCATAGCTGGGATTGTAGCCTTCTTCCACCAGTCGCTCCTTAAAGCGCTCAGTGACTGCCAACTCGATGCCTTGTTCAGACAGTCGACCAAAGACTTCTCGCAACAGAATGTCGGAGATTTCCTTGACCTCGTCTTTCGTGAGCTGGCGGAAGACAATGATCTCATCCAAACGATTCAAGAACTCAGGACGGAAGTACTGCTTGAGTTCTTCATTCACCAACGAGCGAATCCGATTGTACTGAGACTCAGCTTGATCATCTTCGAAGTCAAAGCCGAGACCACCGCCCCCTTTCTCAATGACCTTAGAACCGATGTTCGAAGTCATGATGAGCAGGGTGTTTTTGAAGTCCACCGTACGGCCTTTGGCATCGGTTAAGCGACCATCCTCTAGGATCTGCAACAGCATGTTGAAGACGTCTGGATGCGCTTTCTCAATCTCATCGAACAGCACCACAGTGTAAGGTCGACGACGCACTGCTTCCGTCAGCTGACCGCCTTCGCTATAGCCAACGTAGCCCGGAGGCGAGCCAATGAGTTTGGAAACCGTGTGGCGCTCCATAAACTCGGACATGTCGAGGCGAATCATGGCCTCTTCAGAGCCGAAGAAGTAAGCTGCTAGAGCCTTGGTGAGCTCAGTTTTACCCACACCAGTAGGTCCGGAGAAGATGAAACTCGCAATGGGACGATTAGGGTTCTTGAGCCCGACACGAGCCCGACGAATGGCTCGAGAAATCGCTTTCACGGCTTCGTCTTGACCGATTAACCGCTGATGGAGAGTATCCTCCATGTGTAGCAGTTTCTCAGACTCGGTGAGCTTGCTAACTGGGACCCCTGTCCAAGAGGCGACAATTTGGGCGATATCTTCCTCATCAACTGAGGGCATATCATCTCCGTTTTCGTCCTCAGCCTTCTTGTTCTGGGCGATGCTGCGGATTTCGGCTTTGATTTCCATCTCGCGATCGCGCAACTCACCTGCCGTATCAAAGTCCTGAGAGCGGACGGCATTGTCCTTATCTTTGAGGACTTGACGCAACTCCTTATCCAGCTCTTTAGCGGCTGGGGGGAGTTGAGAGTTGATCAAGCGCACCCGAGAACCGGCTTCATCAATCAGGTCGATTGCCTTATCCGGCAAGAACCGATCCGAGATGTACCGGTCAGACAGCTTGGCGGCTGCTTCCAAAGCATCATCGGTGATCTTGAGCTTATGGTGTTGTTCATAGCGATCGCGCAAACCATGGAGAATCTCGATAGTTTCTTCAACACTCGGCTCGCCGACCATGACCGGCTGAAAGCGGCGTTCTAGAGCCGCATCACGCTCAATATGTTTGCGATACTCATCTAGTGTGGTGGCACCGATACACTGCAGTTCACCCCTTGCTAGTGCTGGCTTCAAGATATTCGCAGCGTCGATGGCACCTTCAGCCGCGCCTGCGCCAATCAGGGTATGCACCTCATCAATGACCAGGATGACATTACCGGCAGAGCGGATTTCATCCATAATCTTTTTCAGGCGCTCTTCAAATTCCCCTCGGTACTTGGTACCGGCGACCAGTAAACCGATATCCAGAGTGACTACCCGCTTCTCTTCCAAAATGTCGGGGATATCACCATTCGTAATGCGCTGAGCAAGACCTTCTGCGATCGCGGTCTTACCCACCCCAGGTTCACCAATGAGTACAGGATTATTTTTGGTGCGACGACCCAGAATTTGAATGACGCGCTCGATCTCTTTTTGGCGACCCACGACTGGATCTAATTTGCCCTCCCCTGCCATCTGGGTCAGGTTAGAACCAAATTCATCCAAAGTCGGTGTCTTGGTACGACCTTGACTACCGCCAGAAGACACCTCTGCTGTTTCTCCCAACATCCGAATGACTTGCGTACGCACCTTGGACAAATCAACGCCCAAGTTTTCCAAAACCCGGGCAGCGACGCCCTCACCTTCGCGAATCAGCCCTAACAACAAATGCTCTGTGCCGATGTAGTTGTGTCCCAACTGCCGAGCCTCTTCAAGAGAGAGCTCTAGCACTCGCTTAGCACGAGGTGTAAAGGGAATCTCAACGGCCACAAATCCAGAGCCGCGACCAATAATCTTCTCAACTTCGATACGAGCATCTTTAAGATTGACGCCCATCGACTTAAGAACTTTGGCAGCGACACCCGTACCTTCTCCTATAAGGCCAAGGAGAATTTGCTCCGTACCCACAAAGTTGTGGCCCAGACGACGGGCTTCCTCTTGGGCGAGCATGATGACTTTTATGGCTTTTTCTGTGAAGCGTTCAAACATTAGTGGAATTCCAAATACCTGCTGGGCGCTGGTTACAGTGATTCTAGCACAGGGGTATTGGCGAACTGTGGCACGGGACACAGTGGTGAAAACCGTCCCCTGCCCTCGTCTTTTAGGAAATCCCGTTCAAGTCTGAGGTACTCTTGCTCTTAAACTTTCATTGCGTTCTCTTAATTTTCTACCCATCCTTGATTGACCGGGATCATTGAATTAGGGGCGTATGACTGCTGCATCGTCATGGTTGAGCCAATTGCAGAGATAGAGTCTTACTCTGCAATTTTGGGTGCAATTGTTGCTGCTGACTTTGCAAGTCGCTTAAAAAGGTCGGGTTTTGCAACTCGCTACGCCAAAGAATCAACGCACTTTCATCGTCGTCGTAATAGCGCCGTCGTTCGCCCGCTACCCGAAAGCCAAAAGATTGATAGAGTGCGATCGCGATTTGATTAGACTCGCGGACTTCTAACGTCGCGTGGGTGAGACCGCGATCGCTGGCTGACCGCAATAGGTGCGTCAACAACCAACGCCCCAAACCGAGTCGCTGGTAGTCAGGGTCAATCCCCAAAATTGTAATGTGGGCCTCATCTAGAATGGCCCATAAGCAGCCCATGCCAATGAGAGCTGAGCTTTTGCCAGTGATTCTCTCAACGCCGAGTAGGTCACTATTGGGACTGTCAATTTCACGACTATAGGCAGCTTCGTTCCATAACCCTCCAAAACATCGATGGTCGAGGGCCGCCACATTCGGTAAATCTGGAAGCAGAATAGGACGACAGAGGACTTGCATAGGGTGAGCCTGCGGCAAGCGAGCAAGGACGCAGTTGTCGATTGTACACTAGTGTTCCGGGCTATCTCTGGCCAACCTACTCTGCTGTCCTGTTTGCAATCTCTTACTTGTCCACCCCCGTTCGCAAGGTCTTATGGTTTCTAC
>CAZLYS010000551.1:0-4160 GCA_964563415.1 uncultured Halomicronema sp. | reverse complement strand
AGCAACTCTCACCAGACTTAGGCGGCACGGGGTCAGCCACCTTTCAACTGGCAGGCAGTTTAGATAACTTGACCCCATCGGGCATTCGCGGACGAGCCAATGTGCGCCTATCCGATGGTTTAGCCACTGCGCGGGCGCTCAATCCAGCCTTGGGGCAGGCCGCGTCACCACTAGACGCCAGCCTGGCTTGGGATGGTCGCCTCATCCGCATTGATAGTTTAGAAACCGGGGGCCTATTTGCCAGCGGCACGGTGACGCCGCGCTTCTCGGGGCCAGACGCCCCCAGTATTGCGGCCCTCGATTTGGGCATCACGATGCGAGATTACGACCTGGCCACCCTGCCAGTGAGCTTTCCTCCAGCGGTTGGGCTCACGGGGCAGGTCGATCTGCAGGGTCGGTTGACCGGCACGCTCAGTGACCTCAATTTTGGGGGTGATCTGGCTTTGTCCAATCTGGCCTTAAACGATCTGGAATTTGAGCCCCTACTCACGGGCGATATTATCTACACAACCCAAGCGGGGTTAGACGTTGAACTCTTGGGGCAAGAGGATGAAATCGTCGTCACCTATGTGCCCCAGCCCCGGCAGATAACTGCCACTGTCAGGGCCGGAGAGGCGATCGCGATCGCAGAAACCGAAGGGGATTTATTACAAACGCAGCTCTACAATTTTCCAGTTTCAGTGTTGAATATTCCCCCCTCGACGTCACCCGCCGGTTCCCTGCGGGGATTGGTGGAATTTGCGAATGCCAGCATCAATCTCAACAATTTCAATACGGTCGGCCAAATTGACGTCCTTAATTTAGGCTTCGGCTATTACAGTGTCGATCGCCTCTTTGGCGGCTTCCGGTATGCCAACGGTGTGGCCCAATTGGATGAGGGGCAAATCATTATGGCCGATCGCAACGAACGCGGCGAGGCGATCGCAACCCGCACTTACAGCCTCTCAGGCAGCTATCGCTTTAATGAGACACCGCAAGTTGTTGCCACCCTCAATACGGATGAAGGCGAACTGCGAGATATTTTTGAAGTCCTCAAGATTCAGAGCATCGCTGATTTTCGCCGTGGTTTTACCCCCAATGACGGCTTTATCCCAGCGTCTACCGAAGAAGCGGAGACCTTCTTGGCAACTACGCCGGTGGGCGATGCGAACGAAACCTTACTGAACCAATTGCGGCGGCTATCAGAAATCCTAGAGCTGGAATTTCTGGAAGAAGTTGCAGCCGAAGAAGCCCGAATCCCGCCGCTGGAGGAATTGCAGGGCAGCTTTAGTGGCCAAGTTGACATCACGGCTACCCTGCCCGAAGACCTGCGGCTCAACTTCGATTTAGCAGGTGAAAATTGGGAATGGGGGCCAGATATCCAGGCCGAAACAGTGGTTGCTCAGGGCAGCTATCACAATGGGTTGGTCACGTTTGCGCCTTTACGGTTGAGTTCTGAGTTAGAGGGAGAAATTGCCTCTGCAGCAGTAGTCGGTAGCTTTTCCATTGATCCGACCGACACGACCGATCACGAGATGGTGCTAGAGATGGTCAATGTGCCCATCAGCAACATCGAAGATTTTGCCAATTTGCCCTTTGATTTAGAGGGTCGCTTAAATAGTGTCACGACCCTCAGAGGCCGCTTAGGGAATCCCAATCTCACTGGGGACCTCGCCATCGTCGATGGCACCCTGAATGGCACGGCAATTTCAGATGCCGAGGCGTCTTTTTCCTATATCAATGCGCGAGCTGGGTTAGACGCCCAACTCCGCTTAATTGGCTCTGACAATCCACTCACTGTTGAGGCTGAGTTGCCTTACCAATTGGGTTTTGTAGATGTTGAGCCCGCTGATCAATCCTATTTGTTGCGGGCCAATGTGAAGGACGAAGGGCTGGCCCTGCTGAACTTGTTTACTCAACAAATCGCTTGGGAAGATGGCAGCGGCGAAGTCATCCTTGATATTGAAGGGGATCTGCAAGCTAATAGGGGCTTGCCAAGTAATTTTCAAGGGTTCATTCGGCTAGAGGATGCCGTTATTTCGGCGAGCGCATTGCCGGTGCCGATGACTGATGTCACTGGGCGTATTCGCCTAGAGCCGAGTTCACAAGTCTTTGTCGTCGAAGAGCTCACGGGCCAATTTAGCGAAGGGCAACTGTCTGCCCAAGGCGCATTTCCCGTCTTTTTCCCCCTAGAAGATGTGGGGGCGATCGCCGATGAAGAGGTTGACCCCGAGACTCCCGAAACTCCCGATGCTGAAACTGATGAGCCGTTGCCCCCTGAGCCCGCTGATCGGTATCGACCCTTGACCCTCGACCTCAACAATATTGCGCTCGACCTTAGAGGACTGTATACCGGCCAGGTTAACGGTGAAATGCAGCTTTTGGGCAGTCTACTCTTGGGACCAGAACTAACGGGCGAAATTGACTTGTCACGCGGCACGATCACCATCCCTGAGAGTGGGGGAGCCCCCGTAACGTCGGTCAGCAATGAGACTTCAGGAGACAGCCTGATCCCGCCGTTAGCCTTTTCGAATCTGCGCATCGTACTCACGCGGGGCATTAATATCGTGCAGGGCAACTACCTAAATGTGAATGCCCAAGGGGGCATGCGCCTGGATGGGACCCTCGCCACCCTGCGGCCCACCGGCACGATTCAGCTACCGTCAGGTCGCATTGGCCTGTTTTCGGTGGAACTGCGGCTCGCCGGTGACAACGATCGCGCTGACTTTCGAGGCACCTTTGACCCGCTTCTGGACGTGACGCTGCAAACCGCCCTGCCCGAGGCTTCTTCCTCAGGCATTGAGGTTACGACCAGTCCCTTCCCTCGGAATGAAATCCCTGACAATGATCTCGATGCGATTGGCCTAACCCAACAGGGCAATCGACTCGTGCGGATTAATGCTCGTTATACGGGACCCGCTAGTGAATTAGCCAATCTAACGACTGACTCCCGTAATTTAGACCTCAGCAGCTCGCCTCCCCGCTCTGATACCGAGATTATTACGCTCTTGAGTGGCAATGTGGTCGGGGCCTTAGATGTCCTCGGCAGCGATAATGCGTTAACGGGCATTGGCACGTTTGTCGGTTCGGCCCTCCTGAACTCGGTGCGCGATTTCTTCGGCGATACCATTCCCATCAGCGATGTCCGCCTGTTCCAGGCATCAGAGGGCTCGGGTAACGTCAACGAAGGTGAAGACATTGGGGCCGAAGTGGGCTTTGAGATCAGCCCAACCATTTCGGTTTCGGTGCTCAAGGTGCTAACGGACGATACCCCGTTCCAATTCAATATGCGCTATCGCCTCAGCGATGAATTTACCTTGCGAGGCACGACTAGCTATGAAGACTTTAACGATCGCACCGGCGTCTTGCTAGAGTATGAGACGCGGTTTTAAGCGTTCTTGTGCGATGAAGTCTAAGCCTGAAGAAGTATCGACCTCTGAGACCCCAGAACTAACTGATGAGGGGACTCAGGGTTCGCGGTGGGGACGTCTATGGACCAGCCAACGGGAAAATATTCGCATTTTAGCGATCGCCCTGGTGATTGCCATCGGTCTCCGCATCTTTGTCGCCGAACCGCGCTTTATCCCTTCCAATTCCATGGAGCCTACACTGCACATCGGCGATCGCCTGCTAGTCGAAAAAGTCTCAACTAAACTGCATGCGCCCCAAGTCGGCGAAATTGTCGTGTTTGAGCCACCACCCCAGCTGCGGGAATATGGTTACAGCGGCAAGCAAGCCTTTATCAAACGGGTTATCGCGACCCCCGGTGAGACGGTCACCGTCACCGACCATCAAGTCATTGTGGATGGTCAGCCCTTGCAAGAAGATTACGTCCTAGAGTTGCCAGATTACTTGATGGGCAGCATCACAGTTCCCCCAGGCGGATTGTTTGTCATGGGCGACAACCGCAATGACAGCAATGATTCCCATGTGTGGGGCATCTTGCCCGAGCAAAATGTGATCGGCATCGCCCGCTTCCGCTTTTGGCCGTTATCCCGCCTGGGCAAGGTGGCCTAACGAGGCAAAACTCACCATGCGCCCAATCTCAGATGCATGGTAGGGCGCAGCTATTTTAGGCCAACCTATAGCGGCATGCAGTCGAGTCAAGCACACACTGTTCCCGACTCCCGATTCCCTGTTCCCTTCAAGCAAACGAACTGTACTTGACCAAACTGCACAGG
>CAZLYS010000550.1:0-4163 GCA_964563415.1 uncultured Halomicronema sp. | reverse complement strand
CTGAGTTATACCCCCCTTTTCATCGTTTGGAGTGGCGCGCCCCGTGTCATGGGCCATTGCCCTGTAAAGATATGAGCAATTTCACGAAGAACTTGCCGCTATATGTAGCGTCCTTGTATAAGGCGAGGTACTACATAATGGATAGTTGCTGATCATTGTGGAAATCAGGCACGACATTATCTTCGTAGCCTAGATGGCGGCAGGCAGCTCGGGTCACGATCCGCCCCCGAGGTGTCCGTTGCAAATACCCTAACTGCATCAAGTAGGGTTCATAGACTTCTTCAATGGTTTGCCCATCTTCGCCCGTTGCTGCTGCCATGGTGTCGAGCCCGACGGGGCCGCCGTTAAAGTTCTCAATCATGACGGAGAGCAAACGGCGATCCGTCCAGTCCAGACCACAGGGGTCAACGTTGAAGAGTTCCAGGGCTTCGGCGGCGATCGCTTCATTAATTTCCCCTGACTGTTTCACTTCCACATAGTCGCGCACCCGCTTGAGCAAACGGTTAGCAATGCGCGGGGTACCTCGCGATCGTCGGGCAATCTCTTCTGCTCCATCAGGTTGAATGGGAGTATCAAGCACTTGGGCCGTACGCTGCACAATTTTCGTCAGCTCGTCCACTTCGTAAAATCGCAGTCGTTGAATCAGACCAAAGCGATCGCGCAAAGGAGACGTCAGCGCCCCCACTCGTGTCGTGGCCCCCACCAAGGTAAACGGATGCAGAGGAATGCTGCGCGTTCGAGCGCTCTGCCCTTTACCGATGGTGATATCCAACCGTGAATCTTCCATTGCCGGATACAAAATTTCTTCGGTCACGCGGGGTAAACGGTGAATTTCATCAATGAATAAAATGTCGCCAGGTTTCAAATTCACCAGCAGTCCGGCAATGTCGCGAGGACGCTCTAATGCCGGAGCGGTAGTAATCTTGCAATCCACCTGCATCTCTTGGGCCAAAATGAGGGCCATGGTGGTTTTTCCCAATCCTGGCGGACCGTACAGTAGCAAGTGATCGAGCGGTTCCTTACGGGATTGAGCAGCACGGATAGCAATGTCCAGCACTTCCTTCAGGGACTTTTGCCCGATGTACTCAGCGAGCTTTTGCGGTCGTAGGCCGTCTTCTACCGGAACCGCTACAGACGCAGTCTCCTGAGCAGTGGCGTCTTGGGGTTCTCGCACTAACGACTCTGGGATGGGCGGCTTCGGCGCGGTTGCTTCAGATGTGACATCACTCTTTTTCGGAGGCTTAGGCTCTGGTGACGACTTAGAAGAAATAATGGCCATAGCAAATCAGGCAAGTTGTTAGCCGAGACTAACACTAGTTCAAGCATTAGCCTCTAACTCTAACAAGAACGTTAGTATTGCTCAATTTTTTCTTTGGCCTGATTTTATGGAGTTATCGGCAGAAAACGAATAAGCCTTACAACTTTTCCCGGCTTTGGCATACTGACATTAATCTTTCAGAAAGCATGCTCTGGCCGAAGGTGCTTCACACCGCTGAGTCACATTAGAGATGCCAGAAATTAAATTCTTAGCATTCTTGTTGGTAGCCGTGTGCGTACTCACCTTGATCTGGACAGCGTTGGCAATCTAGAAACGCCGTAAGCAGTAACCAGGACTTGATAAGCCGTATCTACATAGTAAGAGCACCAAAAACATATTCCTAGCCACTTCAGAGCATCTTCGAAGAAAACAACCCACTGCAAGTTCAAAGTCTCTTCGAAAAAGACATCTACCAAAATAGAAGAAAGAAATAGTCCAGCTGCGGCAATCAAAAATATATAGCTTGTTCTTAAAATAAATTTCCTGAAATGTAAAAGATAAAACGCAAACACGATCACCAAAGAGAGTTTCACCCATTCTTCTTCTACTCCCAAATGCCAATATGCTAAGGTCTCGTGAAATAAAAACCAGTCATCAAACAATAGCCAGCCTGAGAGCAATGCCGATGAGAGCAGGAACCCAAAATCCCGTTTGCCAATGTTGGGGCGGGCGGCGATAGCCACAAACAAACAGATTGATGCAGACACCGACCAAAGCAATATCCCCAGATTGGAAAGAAGGCCGGAAAAAGGATTGATCCCAGCAATAGCAGTGACATCTCTGGTCATCTGATCAATATCGATTTCGGTGACGAAGGATAATCCGATCACAGAGAAAATGGTTATACAAGCAAAGACAAATGTTGCGAGGAAGCGAATGAGAATATTTGTCATGGCAGATCAATGGTTAAGAGGCGTTTAAGTGAACTTTAAGGGGCTTGTCATGGCACTCGCAATCGATTTGAATGAAGTTCTGATGAATTTTGTAGATTTAGCATCAAGAAATATCGCTGTAGCCGGGCAGAACAGCATGAGGACAATCTCGCCGCTGACGAATACTTTTGTTATCTTTAGCAAGCTGCTTAAATCTGATTCCAGTTGTCGAGCGGAAAGTGTGCTGATTTGACGGCAAGCGTTGTCTGTGATGATGGGCAGCGTTGTGCGACAGCCCAGTCAAAATGTCCGGATTGTTGTGAGCAAAAACCTATTAAATGTATAGACAAACTTCCTTGCTTCAATCGCAATTCTCGTCTAACAATTTGCTCCCTCTGCAAGCTCATTTCGACTTGCATCATTTCCTTGAACCCAGATTCTGGCCTCAAAGAACAGCTCCAGACATCGAGAACATATGCTTCCTGTAGAGAAATTAGCCCGGCAATACACCACTGACCCTCATCAAATCTGCCACGGTGGGGCAATAGGGCTGCAAACCCAGCGTTTCTGGATGGATGGGCTGGTTGTAAACAAAATGCCGATAGTTCAGGCAAAAGCGGTCCCAGTCGGCCATGCGAATGTTAAACCAGTCGATGATGCGATCGGCCAGCCACAGCGATAGGGGAATGCGAAAATAAATGCGCTTACCCAAGTAATCGCAGATTTCCTCAACGGTGCGATCAATCGTGAGCGCTGGATTGCCGATAATGACTTGTCGTGGGTCTTGTGGGCCAGGGGGATGATCGACGAGATGAGTTACGACCAGGGCAATATCTTTGCCATGAGCAAAGTGAAAACTACCGTCGGCTCTGAGAAAGCGGATGAGGCCGATCCACTTAGTGACTTCGGTAATGCCAGCGGAAATGTGGGAATAGGGTTTGTCTTTGTCGCCCCCAAACACCAGGGTCGGAAAAACGGTGGTCACCTTGGGATAAATCGCCAACTCCGGCAATTGCAGATAGCACTGGTACTTGCTGCGAATGTAATCAGTGCCAATTTCACCTGCTTCTTTGAGGGGCAAATTATTGCTGTCCAGAATGCTTGCGGTGGAAAAATATAGTACTTGTTGGCAGCGATCGCCATCCAACAATTCCATCAGCCGATGGTTAGCTGTGACGTTGATGTCATAAATTTCCGGTGCGCCCCCCCAAGAAGTCGCCGCCAAAATTGCGGTATCTATGGTCTTGAGCAAATCGGCATGGCTCTCAACGTTGCGGATGTCGTCCTGAATGACATGGAGACGGGGTTCATGCTGCCAGTTAAACAGCAGCTTGGCTGGGTTCCGCACCATGAGAAACAGTTCGTGGGGGGTATCGTTCAGTAAGGTTTCGACTAAGTAATGACCAATACAGCCGCTGGCTCCCGTGATAAAGATCCGCTTTGGAACGTTGCTCTCAGAAGGTTGAATCAGTTCAGACACTGCATCGCCAGGGAAAAACATTCAGCCTCGCATTACAACAACAAACGCTGCTCCCCAAGGTTCGGGAACGCAGCGTCCGTCATCGTCATTAGACGACTGTGAGGTGATCCCAGCGTATCACCCATTGACGGTTGACAGCATCAACCGTCAATTCGACTTAAACAGATACCGCCAGCAGCTGGTCCAGGTTTTTACCCGTCTCAAAGAAGAACTGGGCGTTATCTTCTGGGGTGCCGGGTAGGATACCGTGACCTAAGTTGAGGATGTGGCCCTTGCGTCCGGCTTTTTGCACGGTGTCGAGGATGCGATCGCGAATAAACTCTTTAGAGCCAAACAACGCTGCCGGGTCGACGTTGCCTTGAACGGCCATTTTAGGGCCGAGGCGACGACGGGCTTCCGCCATATCCACTGTCCAGTCGACGCTGACGATATCGACTCCAGACTCGCCCATCAGCTCCAGCACACCAGCGCTACCGCTGATATAGAGAATCAA
>CAZLYS010000549.1:0-4166 GCA_964563415.1 uncultured Halomicronema sp. | reverse complement strand
TAAGTCAGTGAGTGCATTAATGATGGGAATATCAGCGTAATCGGCAAACTCTTGCAGTTCTGTCTGCTCATAGGTGCGAATGGCCAGCACGTCTAAATAGCTGCTGAGAATGCGGGCCGTATCTTTGACGGGTTCGCCGCGGCTGACCTGCATCACACTCACATTCAGATCAATCACTTGGCCGCCCAACCGCCACATTGCCGATGAAAAGCTCACACGGGTACGGGTCGACGACTTGCGAAATAGCAACCCCAGAATTTTGCCCTTGCAGTCGACTGTTACCTCTCCAGATTTGAGTTGGGCTGCTAGCGTCAGCACCGCCATCATGTCTGAAGCCGTCATATCGGTGATGCTGAGAAAATCCCGACCGTGTAACCCTGTCATGTGTTTACCTGCCTGCCGTTGGGAAACTACAAAAGTATCAAATTTTGGCAGTCAAACGAGACAATATTGACGGTTTAGGGCAACGTCAAGAACAGGGAAAAGAAACTGATGGGACTTTATGGCCGATGGATATTGCCGCGATTATTGGACTGGTCAATGACGGGGTCGCCGTTTGCCCAGTACCGGCAGCAGCTACTCGCTGAGGTCACCGGTGATGTGTTGGAAATCGGCTTTGGGACGGGGCTAAACCTTGCCTATTACCCAACCGCCGTGTCATCACTCACCGTGATTGAGCCGAATCCGGGTATGGGAGCGATCGCAGCTCCCCGTCTCGCTCAAACTGCTCTCCCCGTGACGAGTCTGCCCCTGCGCGGCGAACAACTCGACTTAGCAGACGCCACCTTTGACTGGGTGGTTAGCACTTGGACGCTGTGCAGCATTGCGGGCATCGATCAAGCACTGCAGGAAATCCATCGCGTGTTGAAACCGGGTGGCAAATTCACCTTTATCGAACATGGCCTCAGCCCTGACCCCAAACTGCAAACTTGGCAACATCGCTTCACGCCCTTACAAAAGCGCATCGCTGATGGCTGTCATTTAGATCGCGCGATCGCCGATCTCGTCCAAATTCATTTTCCCAATGTGACCGTAGACACCTTCTACGCTGAAGGTTTGCCCAAAGTCGGCGGCTACTTTTATCAAGGTATCGCCATCAAACATTGCTGAAGGTGCTGTCAACACAAGCGGGCAAGCATCACTGCTATCAACTATCCCATTGAGCCTGTAAAAAGTCCTGAATGCTTTGAGTCCAGAGAGGTTCGTCGACAGTCACCAGCAAGCTATGACCGGTATTGGGGAACACGATCAGATCTTTCGGGCCTTGCAGGTTGTCGTAAATCTGATTGATCTCGTCTAGGCTTGTCCAGCGGTCTTGTTCACCGTGGAGGATGAGGGCAGGCATCGTGATGGACTTGGCATAATTGGCTGGGTTATGGAAGAAGCCATTGTAACCATGCTGCACACTGCCCCAAAAGACCAGAAGTTCAGCAATGCCCTTAGTGGGAAAGTCTTGAGCGTGCATCCGCGTTTTAACCGCCTGCATGAAATACGCGAACGGCATTTCTAGCACAACCGCCGCAGGCTGCAAACCATCGTTCAGGGCTTTCATAATGGCTGTGCTCCCCACTGATACCCCATAGAGTACGTAGGGTTGAGGCAGGCCGATCTGCTCAGCATGAGCCATGGCCGCAGCAACATCCTCGGCTTCCCGCAGGCCCATCGTCGCGCTATTGCCACTAGAGCCACCCTGCCCCCGAAAATCGACCATCAGGGTGTGATATCCCAGGCGATTAAACACGCCTGCAGGCCACATGAGCTGATGAGATTTGTTGCCACCATTGCCCGGAAACAGCAGCACCGTCCCCTTCGTTTCACCATAGTAGGGTACGCGCCAAGCTTCTACCCATTCGTCATCATTGATCGAGATCCGCTCGGTGGCATAATCCAGGCCATAATCAGCTGGGTTACGAGCATTCTCTGGTTTGGGGGCAAAGGCCAGCCCTGGCAACACAGAATCGTTGTAATGCGTCAGGGTGTAGGCTCCAAAATACGCCAGGCCATTCACCAAAATCAGCAATACTCCGACAAAGAACAGAATGTAGATTCGAGTTTTGCGACTGAGTAGCCCTGCCAATAAAAATGCCACTAAACCGATGCCCGCCAGCCATAGCGCAATGGTCATTAAGGGCAGTTGACTCAGGGCAAACTGGCCCTGAGGGCGCAACCATAGTAAGGCCAGCAAGCCGAGCAACAAAACGCCCCAGGACACAAAACCGATTTGTAAAAAGACCAGACGAGTCTTGGAACGAGAGCGAATCATTGCACCTTTCCTGCATATCAGACAGAATCTAGGCGCTGGGCTTTGAGTAAGAGCGAGTTCACCACGACAGTAACTGAGCTAAAGGCCATGAGCCCTCCAGCAACGGCGGGACTCAGGCTAACTCCGTAAGCGGGCAAAAATATACCTGCAGCGGCGGGAATGCCGATGAGGTTGTAGGCAAAAGCCCAGACCAGATTTTGCCGAATTTTAGCAACAGTTTTCTGACCTAGACGCAAAGATTCTAAAAGACCGGTGAGGCGATCGCGCATCAGCACCACCCCGGCGGACTCAGCGGCAATGTCAGTCCCAGAACTGAGACTAATACCGACGTCGGCCTGCACGAGTGCTGGGGCATCGTTGATGCCATCGCCCACCAGTGCCACCCGTCGTCCCTGGGCTTGTAGATCAGCCACTGCTTGAGATTTGTCAGCAGGCAGCACTTCTGCGGTCACCTGTTCCGAGGCAATGCCAACTGATGCGGCGATCGCCTGTGCCACCGGAGCGCGATCGCCCGTCAGCAAATGCACGTCAATGCCCTGCTGCTGTAACGCCTGGATAGTAGCGACCGCATCGGCCCGCAGCTCATCCGCGACCGCAATGATGCCGATCACGCGATCGGCGATCGCCACGTACACAGCGGTCTGGCCTGCAGGCAGGTCGGCCATCGCCTGCATTGCTGAGTCTGGTAGGGAAATGCCCTGTTGGGCAATCCAGTCAGCATTGCCAATCCAGACGGTTTGGGGTTGCTCTTGCCAGGTGACAGTGGCCCCAACGCCGAGTCCCGCTTTGGTTTGGAAATCGGCCGCAGGGGGAAGGTCGAGTTCTTGAGTGGTTGCCGCTTGTTGAATCGCGATCGCGAGCGGGTGTTGGGTGCCACTTTCTACTGCGGCAGCGAGGCGCAACAAATCCTCATCGGTGAGGGCTGCGTCCAGCGAGTGACAGACCGTAACTTGGGGAACGCCACGGGTGAGCGTCCCTGTTTTGTCAAACACGACGGTATCAATCTGGCTCAAGGTTTCCAGCACATCGCCACCGCGAATCAGTAGACCGTGCTCGGCGCCCATACCGGAGCCGACTAGAATCGCTGTGGGCGTCGCCAAGCCTAATGCACAAGGACAGGCGATGACCAAGACGGCGATCGCCAGCTTCAGACTCACCAGCAAGGTGGAAGACTGCATCGTCATGGTGTGAGTGGCATGCATGGCTCCCAAGGCGTTGCTCATGACATCGGGCCATAGCGGCAGCCCCACAAAATACCAGAACAGAAACGTCAGGGTCGCCAAGGTTAAGACGCCGTAGGTGAAATAACCGGAAATCACGTCCGCGAGCCGCTGAATGGGGGCTTTGCGGGTTTGGGCCGTTTCCACCAGGCGAATCATCTGGGCCAGCACCGTATCGCTGCCGGTTTCCGTGACTTTGAGAGCGATCGCGCCGGTTTGATTCAACGTGCCCGCGACGATGGTATCCCCCGGCTGCTTTTCCACAGGCAGCGATTCGCCGGTCAGCATCGACTCATCGACTGTGGTCTGCCCGGTTTCGATCACGCCATCCGCTGGCACCGTTTCCCCCGGCAACACCCGCAGCCATTCCCCAGAGTGAACCGCACTGACGGGAATCTCCACGCCCGGTTGCGTACTGCCGTCCGCGTTTGGCATGCCAATCAGGCGGGCTTTCGCAGGCTGTAGGGCGATGAGCGATCGCAGGGCATCCGTCGCCCGAAACCGCGCCCGCTGCTCTAGGGTGCGCCCCAGCAAAATGAAGCTGAGCAGCATTACCGGCTCATCAAAAAAGCACTCCCAGCCTAGGGTTGGCCACAACAGCGCCACCACGCTCGCGCCATAGGCACTCAGCGCCCCCAACGTCACCAGCGTATTCATGTTGGGATTGCCGTAGCGAGCTCCCT
>CAZLYS010000548.1:0-4168 GCA_964563415.1 uncultured Halomicronema sp. | reverse complement strand
TGTGCAATTGGATGCACTCAGCTACTGGTCTGACATCGTTGATCGCGATCGCAGCTCAGCCAGAAAGAGCAATGGTCAATTGAGCTTCGGGGAGAGATTGAAGTTAAGAAATAAGTCCAATAAAAAATATAAGTTAATTTTTGCGCACATTTATACGCATACCGAAGTATGTTTTTCTTTTATTAAAGTTAAATACTTTTCTTTTTTGGAATTTTCTAAACAAAGTTTGAGTTGAGGACGAAGTAAATGACTCGGTTCCCCCGCCTTAAGCATGGATTAATCCTGATGCTTGCTGTCGGCTCCCTCGCAGGTCTGACGAGAGGGGTGGTATGGGCCCAGGACACTCAATCCAATGAAAATCGCGCTTTCGTAGAAGTGATTGAGCGGCCCCAAAGGCTCCAAAGAGAGCAGCAAGCACGTCGGGTTGCGCTTGTAATTGGCAATGCCTCATACGAAGTAGGCCGCCCCTTGCGAAACCCAATTAATGATGCGCAAGACATGGCATCTCATTTAAAAGACTTGGGTTTCGACCAAATTATTTTGGCCATCAATGCCGATAAATCGGCTATGGAGGGGGCTGCAAAGGATTTCTTGGCGGAGCTTAGAAATTCCCATGCAGGCGTATTTTATTACGCAGGACACGGCATGCAGTTAGGAGGGGAAAACTATCTCATCCCAGTGGATGCAACTATCGAGAGTGAAACAGATGTCGGATCGGAAAGTTTGGCGCTGAATCAAGTCTTGGGACAGATGGAAGCAGCAGGTAACAAAATTAACATTGTGATTCTAGATGCTTGTCGAGATAATCCATTTGTGAGGAGATGGATTATCTCACGTGGATTGGCTCAACCACGTGAACAGACCCAACCACGTGGATTGGCAAAGACTGAATCTGGGGAAGGAACTTTAATTGCCTATGCTACAGCACCCGGGGAGGTCGCTGATGATGGGAAAGGGCGCAATGGAACGTTTACGGCTGCATTGCTGGAATACATCAAAACACCAAAGCAAGATGTAGTAATAATGCTGAGGGCCGTGCGTAATAAAGTGATAGCAGATACAAAAAATAAGGGGAAGAAACCGCAAGTTCCTTGGACATCTTCCTCTCTTACAGAGGGCTTTTTCTTTAATCCGCCGCCGCCATCTAATGGATCTAAAATAAATCAGACATCAACCCCACCAACTCCACCAACTCCACCGCCGCCCCCTATACCTCTCTCTTTCCAAGATTTCATGGTGCCTGCAGGATGGATGTCGGGTAGCGGGGAACCTAGCTCGTTTATTGATCTGAACGAACAGCTCGTATCTAGCGATTGCCACACAGGAATCGATTGCCTGAAGATTGAATATAAGCCTGGAGCAGGATGGGCCGGTATTATTTGGTGGCCTCTGGACTGCGGTGGGTCATGGGAGTGCGCCGAGAATAGCACTTTTGTATTTAACCCCTTTCAAGAACTCAACCTTCGCACTGTTGAGCGATTAACCTTCTGGGCAAAGGGTGAATCAGGGAATGAAGTTTTTGACTTTAAGGTTGGAGCTGTGGATTTCCTGCCGATTCCAGGACGTCGGGTCAGGTTTCGCCTAACTTCTAACTGGCAAAAATATGAAATTGACTTGAGAGAGAGCCGTATGGATTTCAATAGGGTTGTTGCTGGATTGATCTGGGTTGCAACCGATAGACATAATCCTCAAGGAGCTTCTTTCCTCATAGACGACATCCAGTTCGAAGGATCTCGGTAAATACGCAAAATTTAGTCAAAAGTTTGGTTCTCAATACCTTGGCTTGGCATGAAATTGTACTAATAGCTTCATTCCTTTGCACCACAGATTATCGTTCCTACTCTCAGCATCTGGATGCACAGTTATAACTGACAAGAAAATAGATGCTTCTTCAGCTACAGAGCTTTAGTTTCACAACTAAGGCTCTGTAGGCAAGGTAATTGAGAATGATTGGCATATTCCCCCTATTGTTCTACAAAGCCTCTCTCGTCTTCCAACTGGCTGAAGTAGAACTAAATCGACTGTCTCTTTAGTAATGACAGCTTTTTAATGACAGCTATTCTAACTCGCAGATAACCTCATAAGAATAAAAATGTATCCCCAGATTGCTTACTGAATATTCTCAAAATATTTCAAAACCAGTCAATTTTATGAACATTAATCAACATAAAAACTATTTTTATTTGAGGAGAGTATTATTAAGCCCAAATAGAATAAATCTGAAAGGGGTTGTAAAATGTCAAGCTTTTCAGCTAAGCGGATTAAATGCCTTAAACTGCTCGGTTCACTACGTCTAGGATTAGGAATTGGGGTCAGTACTTTCCTGCTCTTTACGCCCCCAACGCAGGCCCAACTTACTAACCCGGAGCAAGCCGAACCTCTGCAGTCTGACCACACTCAAGCCCCGCTAGCGGATCCAGGAATCTCGATAAATCCCCCCCAGGCCGAGCGTTCTCAACTAGACCTAACAAACATCCCTAGATCGGAGCAAGAACTTACCCCTCATCCCGATATAACCGAGACGCCCAACGCCCTCTGGCTCGACCCCTCCATGCCAGGACAACACAGTCTCGTTCCCTCTGAGGTGAAGCTTTCCGAGTATTTCAACTCGCAAAATTCTGCCCTGGCTCAGGACGAATCTGTCGATGTGGTTCGCAACCCATCGGTCAATTCCACCTCCGCACAAGCCACCAATGGTAATGAAACCTGTCAATCAGATACCAACGACCGCTCCACAATGTTGGTGATCGATAATCCAGGTATCGACGCAGGGTTTAAATACGAAAGCTTAGACAACAATTTTGCCGACTGGTCGGAGATCTTCGTGGCAGGCGAACACCGATTCGATCGTCAAACCTCCGTTGTTTTTAGCAAGTTTCGTACAACAGAACGATTCGATCTATCCGATCAAGAATTCTTGCTGGGATTCTTCACTCTCCTGGATCGGGGTGAAAAGAAAAGACGTTGGGGAATTGGGGCTGAAGGAACCATCAGTCCCTCCCACGAGGTTTTACCCGAATGGTCGCTTTCAGGCAAAATTAAACATGCCCTAGTCAAAGATTTAAGAGTAGAAGCTGGATTCAACCGCACAGAATTTACTCAAGCTGAATTCAACCAGGAATATGTCAGGTTAGAACTTGGCGGCAACTTTCAAGTTGCTTACCGACTGGAGTTCACCCAAGTTGCAGATGCTGGTAACGGCGTTAGCCATCTATTAGAAGCCAAGTACTACTATTCCTGCAATGATGACAGCAACTTTGCTTTGAAGCTATTGGCAGGCGAAATTATTGAAGATCAACCCGATTTTGTCCTCAGAAATGATGTGGTTGCTTTAATCGCCGAAGGCAAGCATTTGTTTAGCAAACATTGGGGAGTTACTTACAATTTCAATGTTTGGGAACATGACGAGCAATATACAAGGGTTGGTGGTGGATTGGGAGTACGTTACCAGTTTTAAGCTCATCGCCTCAAAGTCTTGATTCAATCCAAATTCATTCGTCTTCCTGCATTTCTTAGATTGACAGATTATGGATCAGCTAAGCCTTGGCTGAAAGCTTTCAGCCAATCAGATTGCTGTTCCGATCTTGTCAATTCTCCTCAACCAATCAAAACTTCTCGATTGAGAGAATGGACATCAAAACAAACCACAGTTAAATACGGAGAAACCTTATGACATGTGAACGGAGTAAAAAACTTGTTGCAACTGCTGGCAGCTTGGCAGCCGCAGGAATCGCTATTCGCTTCCTGCTGCCAACCGCTACCTTAGTTAAGCTGCCAACGATCGTTGCCCCAGCAGCAATTGCTCAAACGTCTCAGGCATTAGCCATTTATAGCGATGGCGAGTTTGCAGATGGCTATTACATGGGAGTAAACACATCAGGTCAGAAGCAAGATTGGGTCAAACAACAAAGTGACGGTTCCCTGTGTATGGCTTATCCTTCTGGGCAGAAGTGGGGCGCTGTGTTTGTCACCGTGGGAAAGCCCAAAAAGCCACCGCGTCCTGGTAAAGATTTTTCCAGCTACACAACCCTCGTTATCGATATGCGAGGAGAGCAGGGCGGCGAAAAGGTGAAGATTGGGATCAAAGATAAAGACAATCCTGATGATGGCAGCGAAGCCAAGATCGAGAAATCTCTCAGTTCTGGCTGGAAAACTTACACATTCCCAC
>CAZLYS010000547.1:0-4179 GCA_964563415.1 uncultured Halomicronema sp. | reverse complement strand
AGTCCTATATGCTGTGAGAGATGGAGTGGGCAAATACTGGGACAGGGTAGAAGGAGGCTACTGCTTAGCAGATTCCACTGGCGGTAATCAATGGATAGCCAAGGATAACAGCAACCACACTTACCTCAAACTCAAAATGGAACCAGAAGCACTAACCCAAGAAATTGAGTCTTATATGTTGGGAACTTTCCCTACGGCTAAAGCGACTGAGCCAGATTAGAATCTAAATAGCAATTCTTGATTTGGGTAATTCTTTTCAGGAAAGGATACCAGATAATGCTCCGGCACATGGTCCTTATCTATCTTTCGAAGCAAGTAAGAAATAGAGGCTTGACAAGCTCCTGCTTGTCAAGAGAAAAGATGAGGACTCCTGTCCGCATAGGTCTAAGATAGTCAAAACGGGAATTGTTGCCTCCCACAAACCCACCGGGATAAGAAAAAAAGGAACTTCAACTAGTTATTTAAACCTATCGAGCACCTCCTCCAATAACAGATAATTCTCTAAACCTGCAGCTCCCAGCTTATTAGGCTGGATGGGGAACTTCTCTTGAGGATCATCTGGCAGGTAGAAAAACTTCCCATCAGCGTACAGCTTGAAGTGATGGGTTTGGGCATAGGTGGAAGGAGTAAGCTTACCCCACTTAGGGGCATAAGAGCAGAAAATCCATTTTCTCACGCTACCTGCTGTTCCTAACAGTTGCGGGTAAAAGCTTAGTCCATCTCCCTCTACAGGGGTTGCAGCCTGAGCCACATCCATGAGTGTGGGCAGAAAGTCCGTAAAGTCTATCAAATTAGGATTGAGCTTGCCCGCTTCAATCTTCCCCGGCCAGTGAGCGATTAAGGGTACATGCGTACCTGCTTCCGTGGTGTATCCTTTATGTCCCTTGATCCTTTGTCCATTCCAGCTAGAGATGACTTTTCTGTCCGTTCCATTGTCTCCTGTAAATAGAATAAGGGTATTCTCAGAAAGGCCTAGAGAATCGACTTCTTGTTTAATCCTCCCTACCAGCTTGTCCATGTAAGAAACCATGGCCCCAAAGTGGGTGGTATCATTTCTTCTTTCTTCAGGATCATAGGCTTCAAAGCCATTTTCATCGGGTGTAGGTAAAAATGGATCATGGGTGATGCACATAGGGTAGTAAAGGAAGAAGGGCTCTTCCTTATGCTTTTTCATGAAATCTGAAGCATAATCCACAAATAGATCTGGACCATACTCTCCTGGAAAGGTCTGCGTCCCAGATTGCTTACTGCTAAGGGTGGGGCTTTTGTATCTGAATCCTCTCTCCTTCACCTGCCACAAACACCAGTCATCAAAACCGGCTTCATCTGGGAGGCTTCCATGCTGCCCAGCCAGCTCATACTGCCGTGCATTTCCGTAAAGCTGCCATTTCCCAATGACACAGGTTTTGTAACCTTCCGCTTTCAGGTAATGGGCAAAGGTCTTTTCTCCCTGATCCAGTATCCCGAAGCCTTTATAATTTCTGAAGTTGTATTTACCTGTCATAATCTGCACCCGCGAAGGTGTGCATAGGGGCGTAGCATACGCATGGCTAAAGCGCATGCCTTCTTCAGCCATCTGATCCAGATTGGGTGTCTGATAACTTTCTCCTCCATAACAGCCCAGGGTTTCGGCCCCCAGGTCATCAGCCATGATGAGGATAATATTGGGTTTTGAGGATTCCTGTGAGAGCAAGGCTAAGGGGAGAGAAATTCCTAAGAGGAATGTATAGAGCCTTAGCATGATGGTATCTTAAATATTAGCATAAGAGAATACACAATGGTAGTCTCTCATTTATAAAACGCTGAAAACATGGATTATAGGTATGTTCTCAATACATCGGCAGATCTTTCTTCACTAGGCCTTGGAGCATGTGGTTCTACCAGCACGCCATTCCTGTCATAAATCAGGTAATGGGGAATCCAATCTATCCCCATTTGCTCAAATTCTGCCGAGGTAAACTTATTCTGGATCAGGTAGCTTTCTTTCACCAAACTGAATTTATCGCATCCCCTTTTCCAACTGTCTTGATTAGGTTCCAGGGAAATATGAACAAAGACAATCTCTTCTCTTTCCAGTTCCGCCTTTAAGCTATCAGAAGCTGGCATTTCCATTAAACAGGGTCTACAGCTCGTAGACCAAAAATCTACATATACTACCTTACCAGCATGTTTAGTAAGTAACTCTTGATAGCTCACTTCTTCCCCTTCATAGCTACTCAACATAAGGTCATTCTCACCTTCTGTATCTATTAAGCCAAAGGAAAACTTCTCTTGTAAATAGGCAATGGAGGCTGAGTCAGCAAAGCGTTCCTCAAACTTATTCAAGTATGTTTCCTTGTCTGCCAGAGACATATACGTTATGATATTCTCCAGCTCTTTTCTCAGGAAATACTTCTGGACCTCATCGGTAAGGAGTGGACTGGCAGAAATCGAGTCATACTTCTGGGTGTAATCCGGATGCCGAAAACCTCCTCCCGGATTTCCGTTATAGCTGACCTCTTCTGATATCCAGTTCACTTTTCTACCGAAAAAGTAAAAGTAGATTTCCAGCAATTCCCGGTAGGCACTGTTAGCTATTAACTCATCTGCCTCCTCTCCCAATACATTCTCTATCAAAGCTACTTTCACTCCATCTACCTCAGCCTCTATTTTCACATGCTCTGCTTCTATGTCTTGATCAGAAGCTATTCCCTTAAAAGCCTGAAGAGCGATTTCCACTTCTTTCTTTTTCAAGGCCAGTCTGGCATTGAGGCTTCTATATTGATATTCGTCTTCTGTGAGGATTTCTTCCTTTCTTAAAGAATCCAGATACATCAATTCTGCTTGGACCTCCTGCTGTGCTACTAGCTGAATTCCTGCCTGAATTTCTCCTTCTTTCTCTAAAAGCGTTTTTAGATCCAGTCCAGCATCCAACTGGGTAATGACTTCTTCAATGATGTTCTTTCTGTGAGCAGGAAAGGGATGAAGAATTTTGTCCCGCCAAATAGCATCATAATTCAGCGTGGTATCATTTACCTCTCTGTTCAGAAGTTGGGCAAAGGGTCTGGATTCAGGATAGGTAAACAGAACTGTATCTCCTGCCTGGAAGCGATAAGTAAATCTATCATAAGTCCTGAAGAAATGTACCACCTCCAGTTGGGGGTGAGTCGTGGAGAGGATCAACGTATCAAAGGAAGCACTGGAATCTGCGATATAAGTCCTCGGGATTTCGTCCTGATCCCAATATTCAATCTTTGCCTGATCTATGAAAAAGGGCGCTCCTATACGTCCAGACTTAGCTTCTACTTTAGGTTCCTGGAAAATAAGGACAATGTCTCCCCCCTGCTCTTTGGATTCACTGTCATCTCCGGACTGGCAAGCAGTAAATACAGAAAGCAGAAGGGATACCAATAACACGAAACCATGCCCATTTTTCATCCTTGCTTTGATTGAAGCCTCCCTATCTATTTCGGGACCTAACTGGATAATCAGGTCTCTCTGGAAAAGTAAATGGGTTATCGGATAACTCTTGTAAGATTACCTCTATGGCCTTCTCCAGCTGAGGATCTCTTCCTTCCATTACCTCTTTGGGCCACTGCTCTATCTCAATATCAGGGGCTATTCCCTCATTTTCTATGCGGAACCCATCCTCGTTATAGTAAGCAACATTGGGAGCAGTAACACTTCCCCCATCTATAAACTCAGGGAATCCTAGTACCCCTACTAAGCCTCCCCAGGTTCTTTTCCCTATCATTTTGCCCAGACCAAATCTTCTAAACATCCATGGCAGATAGTCTCCTCCGGATCCGGCGTTTTCATCTATCAGCATGACCTTAGGTCCCTGGATAGATCCACTGGGCGCTCTCAGGTCCTTGCCATAACGGAAATTCCATGAAGACTGATAAGGTTTCTTTAAGTGATCTATGTAATAGTCTGCCAGTTGTCCACCTCCATTAAAGCGCTCGTCTATGATGACTGCTTTTTTATTGACTTGAGGAAAAAAATATCTTTTGAAGTATTCATGTCCAGCGCCAGCGGTATTAGGTACGTATACATAGGCTACTTTCCCATCTGTGGCCTCATCTACTTTCTTGATGTTACCTTCTACCCAATCCCTGTTTCTAATACCTCCCTCATTTCCAATAGGCACTACCATTACCTGACGAGAATTAGAGCCTGAAGGATCTTGACCTACAGTAA
>CAZLYS010000546.1:0-4182 GCA_964563415.1 uncultured Halomicronema sp. | reverse complement strand
ATGATTTGAGCGTCGGCATTACCTCGGCTAAGCGCACCGCCAGTACAGCCAAGGCAGCAAACACCGAAAATAACACCACCAGTTGAACAATGGCATTTCTGATGACAGGCTTTTGGCCTAAATAGCGCACCCCTTCCTTGATGTCATCCCAAGGGTGGGGAGGTTCGTGCTCTGGTAGCGTATCTTGATTGGTCTGAACCAAAAGCAGTAATAATCCGGCGACGACATACCCGACCCCAACCAGTAGCGATTTGCCCCAACCAGCGCCGCCATCCACTGGCCTTAGCAAAGTATCGGCCAAGGTCAGCAAAGGCTCTCCGATCGCAAAGCCGATAATCACCGAAGCCATCATGGTGGTGGTGTATAAGGAGTTTGCTGGCAATAACCGAGATGTTTTCACAATCAGGGGAATCATGGCCTGTTCCGCTGGGGCGAAAAACTGTGTGAGGGTGGATACTGCAAACGTGATCCCGAGTAGTAGACCAAATCCAATAGGGATGTGGTACACCTGCCCCCAATCATGGGAGAGCCAGAGCAGTAATGGCAGGGCTATGACCAACCCGCCTCTGAGCAGGTTGGTCAGCACTAAAACTGCCTGCTTGCTCCAGCGATCCACATAGACCCCTGCTAACGAGCCAAACAACACCGCTGGCACGGTGAAAGCAACCATGACTGCTGACACCCAGCCGCTAATTGACTGTCCTGGCGCTTCAAACTGGCTGCCAATAATGGCGATCATCAACACTAAATAAACCTTATCCGCCAGTTGCGAGAACACCTGACCACTCCACAAAATGAGGAAATTGCGGTTTTGTAAAACGGGCCAAAACCCTTCTGAATCCTCAATGTGGAGAATGTTGTCAGGCGGTGCTGTTGGAGTCGGTGTGTCAGCGTTCACCGGCTCGGTTGCAAGGTTGTCTTCAGACGGTGGATTGAGGTCAGACTCGCGCAGCATCTATCTTGAAGCAGTGGGGATCGGAAAACAGGCGTCAATCAACGTGGCTGACCGAATGGGGCGGTCAAAGTGAAACTCGGCATATTGTCGCAGCAGCCGTTCTATCCGTTGCCAGCCCAATAATCTTTGTTCGGCAGTTGTCATGCCAGGCAGCGATCGCTGGGTGATCAACTCAGCACTTGCCAACTGTTGCAACCATACCAACTCTTGGGCGGAAATCAAGCTAGACGGAGGATTTTTGGGCGCTCGGGAAGAACGACTGCTACCCCTGTTTACAGCGTAACGTCCCGCTGGCGTTCTGACTCGCGGGCTGACATTTGGCAACTGTGCCATCTGGTCGACGCTAACGACGCCCCCAGATACCGCACTAAAGCCCACTCGCCAGTCAACTTGCGCTAAATCCGGCATAATCTCGACCTGACTTACGCAACACTGCTGTAATTCTGGTGCGACCCCAGCTGACACCAGTAGTTGAAAAATGCCTTGACTCAAACAAGCCAAAATGTCTTCACTGTCAGACTTTTCTAACCGCTGGAGCTGCTCAATCAGCAGGGCAAATAGCTCACCTTGGGGTTGCTCACTCAGCGCCTGACATAACACCAACTCGGCTAAATATTGGCTCGCAGTTAGCCGCGATAACTCTGCTGATAACCCCGGAAACGATCGCACCGTCTCAGCTTGTACCAACTTGTCTAAATTCTTGCCCTGTATGATGAACAGCTCATTCACCACAAATTGACTACTGCGGCCAGCTAGCCGTGACTTATGCTTGCGAGCTCCGGGCACAATTACCCGGACCAAGCCATGCTCAATGGTCAAGATCGTCACGAGGCGATCGGTCTCGCCCATGGGCATCCCTTTGAGGTTGATTCCAGTGGCTTTGTAAGAGCGAGACATAGTGTAATGGGAGGTTGGGGGGGATGGCAGTAGATGGGTAGAAGAGTTGAGATGACTGATAAGGGCAAGGCCGTCTTCGGATCACCCCCCTTAAGCAGGCCGAAAAGTTACCTCAAGATTACTGCCTAGCTCGTACAAAACTGCAGAACTGAGTGAGGATGGTTCTGCCAGTCAACAGTTTGTCTAGGATTCTATATCCGAATTTGGCGCTGTGAAGGTTCCCTTTAAGCTTGGGGCTTCGGCACTAATAGCACGCCTTCACTGTCACGGAGTTCGAACGATCGCAGGTCTTTGAGATCGTCTTTGAGGTCGATGCCGGGGGTCGCCAAGCCTACCTGCCATTCGGCCATGTCGAGCTGTAGCCAGTCGCCAGGATTCACAACCATGGGGTCACCGCCCATGTGGGTCAAGATCACGACTTCGCTGCCAGGGGCGACTTCGGGATGAGGTTCTTTACGATAGCCATAAAAAATTGTGCGGGAGTCGTCACTGATACGATTAAAGCGATCTCGGCCCGTTAGGTTTTCGCGCAGCCAGGGGTGTTCCAAGCGGAAGCGTCGTAAGGCCCAACTAAAGTGAGTGAGGCTGTTGTCGAGGCCTTCTAAATAACGCCCAACGTTGCACATATCATGGCCATCTTCCATAAAGGCCATGGCAAAGGCTTTGAGTTTGGGCACATCCAGCGTGGCTAAAAACCGAGGCAGGTGATCGTCTTGCAGTTCTTCCAAAGAGGGGACGGTACAGACAGTACTATCATCACCGTCTAAGCATTTCTGGCAGATTTGGGCAACGGCTTGCAGGTCATAATCAGTTTCAACCATCGCGTCTCGCAGGGCGTACGCAAAGTCGCGTAGCTGCTCGTATTCCTTAAAGCCCAGAGCTTTTAGCTGAGGAAACGCATCGGCATCGGCATACATTTCGGGTTCGATTTCCCAATCGAGGAAGCCCACTTCTTCGGATACCACTTTGACCCCATAGCGATCGTCCGTATTACGGAAAAAGCCCCACGGCGTTTCCACTGTGGCGTTCAAAAAGTCCATGGGGAGACCGGGAGAAAAGCCATGCACCCACAATAAAGTAGCGGGATTGTTGTAGGCCCGGTGCAAAACCTGGGGCAGAGTTTTGCCCAAATTCCAGTTGATTGCCACATCAGCATCGATCTGATTGCCCCGACGCACGGTGTCATGGTTGCCGCAGCCGGTGATCCAATGATCACCCTGAAAGATGACTTCACAGACTCGTCGCCACTTGCGATCCCAAAAGCCTTTCACCGTCGGTGTATTGTGAGCAAAAATCAACGGTCCCCACTGAAACGAACCGGGCTTCATTTCGACCAGTTCGCGATAAGTTGACTTTTCTTCCCAGCCTTCTTCTGGCCAGGGACGACCATCCTCAAAAATGGTGAACATCAGGCGGCGGTAGCCCTGAATATCTTGGACGACATCACTCATGGCGAGGAGGTAAGCGTCATCCTGCTCAACCCGCCCCGATAAGGGATTAAAGAAGCGAAAATCTTGTCCCCCATCCACGCGTACTCCGTCGGCTCCGGTGTTGATTTTGCGCCGCTGCATTTCGAGCAGAATAGCTCGGACTTGAGGCAATTGGTGGTTTAAGTCTTGCCCGTACATGTTGGGGCCTTTGAAGAATTGCTGCGTCAGCAGTTCTAATCCTTGGTTGTCAGAGTGACCATAGACCAAGTCATAAATCAGGCCGATAGAACCGCCCGCAAAGTTGTGCAGTGCGGCCACAAAATCAATCACCTCATCTGGGCGCAGACTGCCTAGTACCGAGGGGTTGGTAGAAGACGATGACAAAATTGGGACGTCATAGCCCCAGTTTTGGGTATCGGGTTTGCGCAGTGTGACAGGAACTGTGCTCTCAGCAGTCGGCTCTGCGATCGCCTCCCCCTTGGTCTCAGCCGTGGGTTCGATAGCGCTGTCTAACTCATCGGGCTCGTCAACCAGGGGAGAGACCCCGATCGCAAAGCACTCGTGCTCAACGTTGGTATCTTCGCGACGGTATTCAATCGTCGGTTCAACAGGTAAAAGTTGGACGCTGTCGTAACCGCAATAGACCTCTTCGGCGGCAGTCAGGGGTTCCCCAGCGGCAATTTTGTCAGAGATGCGATTAAAGATGTAGGTTAGCCCCTCCAAGGTGCCCTCGGGGGAGGCGGTTTTGATGTGAATTTGCAGAATATTAGTGGGGGTTGGCACCCGGGGAATTTCGGCATCGGGAATACCTTTGGGTGCCGCTGTGCGACGAAAGTAGCTGAGATCGGCCCGCCGCCGCTGCAAGCGCCGCACATCATACACTTCGGCTGGGGCAAACAC
>CAZLYS010000545.1:0-4185 GCA_964563415.1 uncultured Halomicronema sp. | reverse complement strand
CTAAAAACTTGTCGGCCATCTCCCGCGCATAGTCTGGGTCTTGAAACTTACGCTCCGTGGGAAAGGTGTATTTATTCAGCCATTCCAACAGTTGCTCGCCGTAGGCGGCCATCATGCCAATTTGTGGAAAGTGAATGTGGGTGTCGATGAAGCCTGGCATGATGAGGCGATCGCGATAACGCTGCGTCGGGATGTCGCCATAGCGATCGGCCAAGGCGGCATAGTCACCAAAGGCGTGAATATGGCCAGTGTCATTAATCACCAGCAGCCCATCTTGGCGATAACGCACCGCGTCTGCTTCATCCGTGAAAAAAGGATCTGCAACAAAGTCTAAAAAAGCCCCTCGGATGGCCCGCACCGGGGCCGAAGTCGTGGTCTCAAAGTCACCAGGCTCAGTCGTAGAAGGTATATTCAATGGCATGTCTGCTGTCGTCTCAATGCGTGTCAGAGCCGTTATTTCGCTGCATGGGCTGGGCGCATCAGCACCATACTGCTGATGCCGGGTCGCGATCGCCAAGCTGGCTACCGCAATTGCGACGGTTCCATAATCTCTGCCCTATGGATGGGATTACCACAGCCCCTTTTCCATTCTCAAAATCCCTGGTTTCATGGAAATTGTACTGTTTTGAACGTTTGCCACCATGCCCCTGATTAAAGTACAGACCTCATTACCCACCCCCGAAAAAGCGCAAGTCGAGGCCATGCTCAAAGACTTGTCCAGCAGTTTGGCGTCCCATTTGGGCAAGCCAGAATCGTATGTCATGACTGCTTTTGAAGGGAATGTGCCGATGACTTTTGCGGGCACTACCGACCCCGTCTGCTACGTCGAAATCAAAAGCGTCGGCACGATGGGCGCTAAAACCAAAGCCATGAGCGAAGACTTTTGCAGCAAAGTCGAGAGTACCTTGGGAGTGCCCAAAAACCGCACTTACATTGAGTTTGCCGATGCTGCTGGTGCCATGTGGGGCTGGAACGGCAGAACGTTTGGCTAGACGCTGATCGTAGGAATCAAAAGGGCACGTCACTGCCAGGGGAAGAAGACGGCTTAGCCCCTTTTTTCGCCTTAGTCCCTTTTCCTGATTCGTCACCCTCATCGTCATCAGATAAGTCAACGATTTGGCCGTTGAAGAACTCGGCAAAACTTTTCACCGCTCGGTCGACATCCGATGTGGGTTGCCAACTGTGGGCCGTTGGGGCCGCTGCAGGTGCTGAGTTGGGAGAAGCGTCTGGTGTGGAACTGGGCGAAACTGGTGGGGCGGGCCGTTCGGCGACGCGAGGTGGCGGCTCAGGCAAGTTGGGAACAGGCGAGGGGCGATCGCCATTCGTCGTCGTCGCTACGGCTGTCGGCGGCGGCGAGCTGCCTGGAGGTGCAGCGGCCACCTCTAGCGACACCTTGACGGGCTGACTGAGCAACTGCTGAAACGCGGCTTCAATATTGGGCAGCTTGCTCTGGGCCATTTTGAGCAGCTTTTCTGATTTGATGCCGACCCGAGCGGCCTTGCCATCATGGCTGATCAGATGCCCCTGCTGCTGTAACAGGGCACGGGTTCCCATCGGTTTTACCTGGGCAATGACTTGTGCCCATAAGGTCACCAAATCAGGGATAGCTGCGGACGCGGGTTCAGGCGCAGTTGAGGGCATACCTGCTGGTGCTGATGCTACAGGGGAAACCGCAGGCACGGGTTCAGAGATCGGCGGCTCAGGGATGGATGCAGGCGGCGCAGTGGTAGGTGTCGGTGTAGATGGCGCAGTAGGGGGTGGCGCGGCTGTGGAGTGCGACGGCACGGTGGGGGGGGAAGGGACAGATGCTGACGCAGGAGTTAACACAGCCGCAGACGGCGGCACCACACGATGCATGGTAGTTGTCGTGGCAGGGGGGGCGATCGCGTCACTCGACCCCACGCTTACCTGGGCGGACGGCAACAGATTCATCAGGGTGACTTCTAACCAGAGGCGTGGTTGGGTGGTGTTGCGCAGTTGGGTTTCCGCTTCTCGCAGGGTTTTCTGACCCGTGAGCAAGAGCGGTAGCGCCAGTGACTGGCTAAATGCCTGCATAGCCTCCCAGGTAGGGGGCGTCACCGGCACGAGGTCAGCGCGATCGCCTGCCGCCTTCGCAATCATCAAATCGCGATAGAAACCCGCCAAGTTTTGCAGCACAATCATCGGCTCGCGACCTCGATCCATCAGGCGGCGCACGGTGTCGAGGGTGGTCACCCCATCATCGGTCGCGATCGCCTGCACCAATTCCAGCAAGTCCCGTTCTGGCACCGCACCGACCAGATCCCACACTTTTTCCGCATTGATGGGCGGTGCTAGCAGACTTAACTGATCAAGCAAACTTTGGGCGTCGCGCAGTCCTCCCTGGGCAATTTGAGCGACGAGCCGCACGGCATCTTCGGTGATGGCGATCGCCTCTTTTTCGGCAATTACCTGCAGATGGCTCACCATCGCCTCTAGGGGAATGCGACGAAAGTCGAACCGTTGACAGCGAGAAATAATCGTCGGCAGTACCCGCTGTGGATCCGTCGTGGCCAGTACAAAAATGACGTGTTCCGGCGGTTCCTCCAGGGTCTTGAGCAAAGCATTGAACGCCGCCGTGCTGAGCATATGGCACTCGTCAATGACGTAGACCTTAAAGCGGCACTGTACCGGGGCAAATTGAGCGCGTTCAATTAGTTCACGAATGTTGTCGACGCCGGTATTGCTGGCAGCGTCGATTTCGACAATGTCGAGAATGGAGCCGTTACTGATGCCTCGACAGACGTCACAGTGGCCACAGGGATGAGGATCCGGCTGCCCTTGGGTGAGGCAGTTAAGAGACTTGGCCAAAATGCGGGCGCTAGAAGTCTTGCCCGTGCCGCGCGGACCACAGAAGAGATAAGCCGGGGCGATGCGCTGTTGCTCTAGGGCGTGACTGAGGGTTTGCGCGATCGCATCCTGCCCCACCAACTCGGTGAAGGTTTGCGGACGATATTTGTGGTGCAGTGGCTCATATCCCATAGTTCTACGATACCGGGAGAAAGGGACATCCAGAGGATAAGTCTGATACAGGTGTATTTATGTTTCGTCGTTGTTCAAAAAGGCTTGCCAATTAGTTAAGGCTGCTGGATCGGAGGAGGCCCCTCGATGCAGCAACACTAGCCCATCACGGGAATCGACCAAGCCGTATTGCCCACTCTCAATCAGGCTATTGATAAAGGGAATGAACGTTTCGTAGCGTTCGCGATCGCGGCCAAAGGCCACCTGATAGCGGCGCAACCGCCAAAAATCGGCGGCAATATAATCAACGGCTTGAGGCTGCTCGTCATCATTCAGATAGTCAATGCGGGGCATCCGCAAAATGGCTCGCCGCCCAGACACGTGGGGCACGAGATAGGTTGAGGTTGTCACACTTGCTTCGGGCGGAATCTGGGCCAGCAACTGATTGATCTCACCGGCTCGCCGCCACTGCTGCGGCCAAGATACGTACACTAGCGGCTGATAGGAATCCGGCAGCACAAAGGAAAAGGCGCGGCTGGGATTTGTAAACGGCACGAGAACCAGCGAGATGATGAGACAAATATTCCAAAAGCGGCGAAAGCTTCGGGATGGCGATCTCGGCGTGACTTGGGCAAGCGGTTGCCAAAAGCGACGAAATCCCTGACCCCGCCACCAAATAATGGCCCCGTAAAATATGCCGGGTACGACATTGAGCGCATAGCGAATACTGGTATTGAGCCCGGAATCTCCCTCCGTCAGCGTCAGCTTGAGCAGCGGTGGACCAGACATAAGCCAGGCCGTAGGTGACAGAGCAGGGATAAAGGCGAGTGGCAGCCAATGCCCGACCAAATACTCCAGCGTGCCATCTATAGGGGTGACCAATTCTCGCAGTAGCAGTCCGGGTTGCGTCAGCATGGCCCCAATCACTTGCAGGGTTGAGGCTTCTTCGTTGTCGATGTATTGACCAAACTCCTCAATCATGAAGCGCTTGGAAATGTCGTCGGAAAAGATGGGCATGAAGACATTGGTCACCAGCACAAAATAGCTGACGCTCACAGCACAAATGCCGCCCCCCACCCAAGGCTGACGACGGCTAGCCAGCAGATAAGCACCGACCCCAAACAAGGGGATAGAACTGTCTTCGCGCACAGCCAAAATCACTAAGCACAGAAGCGCCAGCAGCCCCCAACGACGATATTCCATTGC
>CAZLYS010000544.1:0-4196 GCA_964563415.1 uncultured Halomicronema sp. | reverse complement strand
CTCCATTTCGACAATCCGATCCGCCACATCCAGAATGCGGTTGTCATGAGTGACCATTAAAATCGTACAGCCCTGTTCTTTGGCAAGTTTCTGCATCAGTGTCACCACCTCTCGACCGGACTTGCTATCTAGGGCTGCGGTGGGTTCATCGGCTAGGACAATTTTGGGATGGCTTACCAGCGCACGAGCGATCGCCACTCGTTGTTTTTGTCCACCTGATAAATCCTCGGGAAAGTAGTTCCGTCGACTTTCTAGTCCAACTGATTCGAGCATTTCAACTGCTCTGATTCGACGCTCTGATGTAGTTAGCTGATGCAGTTGTAAAGCCATTTCAACATTCTGCTGAGCCGTCAAACTCTGATGGAGATTATGAGCTTGGAAAATGTATCCAATTTCTCGCCGTAGCTGTGTCAATCGATGCTGGCTGGCTCCACAAACCTCCTGTCCCAGCACCTGCAAGCTACCCTCCTGAGCCGATCTCAATCCGCAAATCAGCGTTAGCAAAGTTGTCTTTCCAGACCCAGAAGGACCTGTCATTAAGACAATTTCACCTGACTGAATCTCCAGATTAATATCAAATAGGACTTGCTTTCGGAGATTATCTTTCCCGAAAAAATGATTAAGTTGCTGAACAGCAACGATGGGCGGATGACGGGATCTATTGAAAGGTTTTGAGGGCATAATTTTTAAATTCTCGTCAATACGAAGCATGTCTTTTATCCTGAGATCTTGAGCGAACTTGGCATATCTAAAAAATATCTGCGGGATCGGCTGACCGTAGCTTTCGCATAGCAACTGCTCCTGAAATCGCACACATTAAAATTGTCAGAATTAGCGTAAAGAGAGAAAGCCGAGATGTCATTAAAAGTGGTAAATTCGTCGCATTACGGGTCAAATCATAAAGAAAAGATGAGATCAAAAATCCGGGAATATAACCAGACACTGCCAAGATAAAAGCTTCTTGAGAGACCACACTCAGTAAATAACTATTGTGATAACCCATGGCCTTGAGCGTGGCATATTCGGGCAAATGGTCTGAGACATCACTATAGAGAATTTGATAGACGATGATGACCCCAACGACAAACCCCATTACGACACCTAAACTGAAAATAAATCCAATTGACGTACTGTTGCGCCAGTAATCTGCCTCGAAATCAATAAACTCTTGCCGAGTCATAATCGTGATGTCATCCGGAAGATTTTGCCGCATCAAGTTTGCTGTTGTGCTTACATCACTTCCTGGCCTCAGGCTAATTAGACCCACGCTGACCTCACCGGCTTGCCTGCCGCTAAAAATTCGGAGAAAATTCTGGTCGCTCGTCATGACGCTACCGTCGGCAACGAAGGAAGCTCCTACTGCATACAGACCACCCAGTACAAGCTGACGACCGAGAATTTCAGTCGTTACCCACTCGCCCTCAGCAATCTGGGTGATCGCCTCCTCGTAGTCGCCGCGTGATTCGCGGTCAAATAGCAGCGTGTCTGGGAAAAGCATCGTGTTGGAATTTGACTGGAGCTCTGGCAAGTCGAAAGCCGGTCGTAGCGGATCGAAACCCAACACGATAATGGACGTATCTTTACGAGTTTGCGGATTTTTCCAAAAGGCAATGCTGACATACAGTGGCGCGGTTGAAATGACTTGTGGAAAGTTTTCTGCCTGAAACAATCGACGCCGAGGAAATGTATTCAGATTACTCAAGTTCTGAGCCGTTGGATTCAGCATGACTAAATCAGCATTTAATCGATTGTGTAAGCGAGTATTACTGTCATATAAAGCATTTTGAAAACCGAGTTGCATCAAGATTAAAATATTGGCGAATGCGATTCCAGCGATCGCGGTTAGAAACCTGCCCTTTCGACGAATAAGCTGTAGCCAAGCGAGCGGTATTTCTCTTTTAAACATCTCTTTAAATTGTTTTAGTGCTTACGCTTGATGTCTATGTCAATCAGTTGAAAGATTCAGAAAAACCGCAAAACTGCAACAGTACTCATTGCTCGACAAGACAACTTTCTCCATCACTTTCGCCCATCTCTATTTCTCGATTTCAACATTCACCTGTAGGTTAGTTAAACCTGCAGCAATTCTGGTTGATCGCTCATCTAGTCGAATACGAACTTCAATGATCCGGGCATCAGTAGCTGCCGTTGGCGTCGTAGCGAGAACATCTCTGGTCGCGACCTTCAGGCCAATTTCCTCGACACTGCCTATCAAAGTTTCTGCAAAGACCCCGGTCGGACTGCTCGCAACTGCTCGCTGTCCCTGGCGCACCTGACTGATGTCACTTTCAAATACTTCAGCAACGATAATCATCTGAGCCGTATCACCCAGTTCAACGATGCCCTCATCGCTGATCGTTTCTCCAGCCCGAGTCTGAACTTCCAAAACCTGAGCATCTACAGGCGCACGAATAAATGCAGTCTCAAGCTCAGCTTGCAAACGATTAACGTTAGCCTTTGCTTGCTCAACCTCTGCCCTGGCAACAGCAATATCGTTGGGCTGCACCATGATCGTCTGATCCAAAACGGCCTGCGCCTCTCTGATCTGTGCCTCTAATATTTGAACTGACTGATTAGTGCGGGCAGTTTGCTCAGTTAACTCTTCCTGAACGGTTTCGAGTGCCAGCAATTGAGTATCCAATTGATCCTCTGAAATCGCTCCCTCGACAAACAGTAAGCGACTCCGTTGCACATCTACTCTGACGTTCTGTACCTCTGCTGCCAAACGGGCAATCACCGCCTGCTGAGATTGCACCTCGCCCGCCTGCTGCGCCTCTAGCCGAGCTAACACAGCGCGGCGAGCGGCAATCTCTTCTGCCCCCGAACTTGCCTGAACCTGTGCTAAGCGGGCTTCTGCCAGCTTCACCTGTTGATTGGCTTCAACAAGTGCTGCCTGTAAGCGATCGCGACTGTCCAATACGGCAATAACCTGACCAGCCTGAACCTGATCTCCCTCACTAACCCGTAATTCAGCCACCCGGTCAGCAACTGCTTGATTGCTAGACGCTGAGATTTGAATAATCCCATCAGCCGGTTCTAATCGACCTAAAGCATTTACGGTTGTCGGAACTGGGATAGAAACTAACGAATCAGCTGGTAGTTCCTCAGACTGATTGCGTGAGATGTAAACAATGCCTCCAACGAGCAACACACAGGCAAAACCAAAACTGATGAACCAGCGACGATGGCCAAGGAAAAACCAACTTCGACTGATATCAGATGAGCGTTCCACTATTCCTACCCTAAATTGATTCGAAGCATCATTGATTTGGACACCACCAAGTAACCTACTGAACTTGCTATATGTTGAAATCTAGGCAATCAGGACTTGGCAGCAATCAACTTAAGGAGAAGATAACAGCGTTTTATAAAAAATTAATAGTTCTGAATTGCATGAAAATCCATGACCGTAGTCATATCCTGAAGAGGAATCTTAGCCATCCCAGGCACTTGAATAAATAATAATGACTTACTATTTAAGCTTGAAAGTTGTTTAGGCAAAACTCTGGCACGCAGGGTCAAGCTACTTGAAAGCTTGCATTGTATAGGGTGTGAATGCCATCCAAGGAATTGATTGTTTAGAGAAAAATACTTGCTTGTCCCACAATTTTAATCTTGAGAATCTATCAGCTTCTTATCTTCTGACTTTACTCTTTTAATAAACTGTAAGACTCAAATCTCTGGATATGTAGAAGAACTCAAATCTTTGAATATTCAAGATCCTGTAGAAGCAATTGCGATGACTTGCCGGTTCTGCAATCTGGCCAGTAAAGAACAGCTAGCCACCATCGGTGAATCGACCCTGCCCATCTCCACTCTCAAGAGGCTATCCGATGAATCCTCAACCGCTTTCCTCCCGCGAGCAAAACTTGATTGACCGGTACAGCTACGGCTAATTGGGCATGACGCCCAGCGATTCTATGTCAAGTGGCAGGTGAGTCAAGAAGACATGGCGACGATCTGCTCCCGGTCGGTCTCGACAGTGCGGAGCTGGTTCCGCAAAGGTCGCAGTTATCGCCGCCCCATCCCTATAGACTTGCGCCATCTGGCTCCAATGGATTTTTTGCTCGACAACTTTGGTCAGATTCCGGCAGACCTGCGGCAGGTCCTCTGCTCCACCGAGCAGGAAAACGATCACACATAACCCTAGTTCCACCCGAGTTTGTGTCGAGTAGCATAGAGGGAGAGCGCCTAGG
>CAZLYS010000543.1:0-4197 GCA_964563415.1 uncultured Halomicronema sp. | reverse complement strand
CACCGATACGCCTTTGCCTCGATCAACATTTACCCACGCACCGCTCAACCGCCAGTCAGATCAGCCCGAGGTCGCAAGCAATACGGCGCTGTCTTCCAATTCACCCTTCGTTGATGAACAGCTCGTGACGGCGGGGGCAGCAGCCCTAGAGACCAGTGCCGACACTGAGCTCAGTGTGGCAGAACGCGTCTCCCAACTTTCCCCAGATGGCCAATTACAGGGCCGTAAATCAGCCGGACGCTCACCAAGTGCGTCGAGCAATGGCTATCGCCCCTCAGCCCAAGTCGTCGCACCGCCGCTCCAAGCGCCCTCGTCCACCCCCTCGAAGCCGTCGAGGTCGCCGCGTTGGGGACGCCTAGCGGCTGTGTTAATTGGCGGGCTGCTCGCCATGGGCACCTTAGGTATTGTTACCGTGCGGGCGATCGCCTGGATTGGGGGACTGTTTTCCGGGCCCAAGATTCAACAGCCAGCGCTCAATATCAGCTTGTCTGAATCACCCATCAGCCTACCAGAAGCACCGCCCCCCGAGACCGCAATTAGTATCACGGACGTGGCCGAGCGCACCATCACCAACTGGCTAGAAGTGAAACGCTTAGCTATGGGCCCAGAGCACAACACGGCTGTACTCGAAACCATCTTGGTAGAGCCCGTCCTCGGCCAGTGGCAAAATCGGGCAGCAGGCGGAGAAACGAATAATTGGTATTACACCTTTGAACATTCCGTCAATGTCATCAGCGTCGAACCTGATGATCCCACCGCCGCCGCTCTCACCGTCGAGGCTGAGGTGAACGAAGTCGCCGATTTTTTTGAACTCGGCACTCGTAACAACAATCTCTCTTACGACTCAGCGCTCACCATGCGGTATGAGCTGGTGCGAGAAGGCAGTGATTGGTATGTTCAGAGCATGACTGAAGTTGATGAATAGTCATCATTTGGCAACTTTCGCTGAGATGGAGCCGTCAGCCGTCATAGCCCCGCATATTGTTGCAATTTTGCGATCTCGCCCTGGTAAGAGTGGTGAATTAAGACGTTTTGCGGTATGTTGAGCGCTTGTGTGTCAAAGCTAAGATGGTGATCTCCCTTACTCGGTGTGAGTCATTTATCCGCTTGATCACGGGTATTTTAATGTTGCTGACCTACTGAACTGAGGATATGCAAATCGACAGTCCTCCGGCGCCATCATCGCCCTCGCTTTTAGAAACGCTTGCCAACCCTAATCTCCCGTCGCAAGACTGCCCGCGCCGGATCAAGATGGATCTAGATTTGCTGATACTGGCGATCGAGTCCCTAGATGTTGCTGGGTCCGAAGCGCTGCTCAAAGTGACTGAGCAACTCGGTCTACAAACTGTGATCCCAGGTCGCGTCCAACTCTGGTTGATCAGAAGCACGAATCCGATGCGGCGGCAAAGTCAGCGCGATCCTTTATCCATTGATCAAGCCAAGGCCTTAACCCTTGTCATTTGTTTCTTAGCCAAACGGTTGACAGTCCTGATTCGTCAACTACTGCTGGGCTATCAACAATTACAAGATCAAAACCTTTCCCCAGAACATCATTTTCGTCTAGCCGAGTATCTGCACCGATTTCGGAGCCTCTTCCGGGCGCGGATGAATCTCCAACGGGCAGGCGTGATTGCCTACAGCACTGACGAAAAACTGAATGAACTCGCCATTTTGTTGCTCACTCGCTTGTTATTTTGCACTGGCACCCAAGGCCCCCAACGCCTCTGGAATAGCCTGTTTGATGGAGAAGTCGTATGACGGCACAGCGTCAATACATTTTGCCCAACTGTAACTTGGTCATTGAAGGCTTGGTCACTGGTGAGGAATCGGATCCCACAGCCCCTCTCACCGTGGTGTTGAATTCGGAATGCACCTTTCCTGGGACGACCGATCGCCTGAGTGGAGGCCGAGAATTTTTGAATGCTTTGGTCAAGACCGTTAGCGACTATGCCCAGTCGTTATTGAGTGGGGTACCTTACCCATTAGACGCAACACCGACTGCCAAGCAACCGGTCATCCTGCAGCCCACTGACAAGCATCAGCATCAGCTCGTCGCGACTGTCGCCAATGCCGATGGTGCCGCCACTCAAACCAGCATCACCCTTAACTCTGTACAACTGTTTGATTTGGTCGAAGCGATCGATCAACTTTTGGCAGACGCCTTCACCTTGCCTGAGATGAGTCTGCAGGTGACGCCCCTCAATCGCCGTCATGCCCGCCCAGCCGAACCTATCGCCAAGCGTATCATCCCCGCAGCAGTGGGAGTCTCAGCCCTGGCATCGGCAGCAGTGCTGCTCTTTATGGTGCCTGTGCCTGAGTTTGAACCTCAGCGCCGCCAAAACGAAGCGCAATCAGAGCTCGAACAACTGGAAGCACTGGTGGAAGCTGAGTCAGCCAATTTGGATGATCGAGGGGCGTCGACTCCTGACGCTGATGCCGCAGCAGAGACTGCTGAGACCGATGAGGATGCAGCTACTGATGCCACTGATACAGATACTGAGGCGACAGAAGACAGTGATTTAGACACCATCGAGGACACGTCAGGGACCACCACAGATGAGATTGTCGATCCTGTGGCCGCAGGCATTGCGTTAGGGCGACTATCAACTGCGCCGGAGATCGCAGACGAGGGTATCCTCGACGACCTGAAAACTGACGTAGAAACCACGCTGGAATCAGCCTTAGAGGAACTTGCTGACGACGCCCCCTTGTCCTTTGACGAGGCTTTGATTTACCGTATTGCCGTATCTGAAGATGGCGAAATCTTGGGCTATAAGTACGAAAACGATGCAGCTCTGGAAAGGATTGACGACACGCCTTTACCCAGACTGACATTCATTCCAGTCGATGCCGAAAGTGCGATCGATGAGCCGATCGCCCAGTTCCGCATTACATTTACACCCGATGGTATCGTCACTGCCGATTTACTCGAGGCCGAAGACCGCGAGTAAAATCGTCCAACTCAGTCAACGACAAGACCGCATCGAAGAGTCAGTCTACTGGGGCGACTTAGACAACAGCCAAGCTGATAGGCAGCCACCCAGAAAACCAAATAGGTGCCCTTCCCAAGAAACACCCGGTTGATTCGGTAAAACGCCCCACAAAAAGCTGCCATAGAACAGAATCACCAGCATCGAAGCCGTGATGGAAAAAGCACTACGATCAAAATAGCCGCGCAGTAACAAATAGCCAAAGTAGCCAAAGACAACTCCACTGGCCCCAATATGGACTGAGTTGGGAGCCCCAATCAACCAGGTTCCTAAGCCACTAGCAAGGGCAGACATTAAGGTAACAGCCCAAAAGTCCTCTGCCTTGCCCAGCATAATCAACCCTCCTAAGGTGATGAGAGGGAGGGTATTGGCGGTTAAATGACCAAAGTTGCCGTGTAAAAAAGGTGCCCACAGAATGCCCTGCAGCTCATCAAGCTGCCTGGGGTAAATACCGTGTAGTAAGAGACGACCATCAAACAGACCGACATTGACGATTTGGATGCTCCATAACAGCACCACTATCACAATTAGGTTCCAAGCTGGATTATGGGGCGATCGCCGGAAAGGTTGAGGAGACTGTGACGGCATGAAAATTTTCGCACAAGGGAACTGAGAGCCGTAAACCAAGAGCATTCAGATTCTATTGAAAGGCTCTTTCGACGAGAGTTTCTGACGGACAACATCAACAATTGTAGAAGTTTAAAGTAGCAATGTCTTATGTTGAAAGAGCCCCTGGCTTTCAGCATATCGAGTTCAGACTAACCGTGATTATTACTGAATTGTTAGCGGTTTTATCGATCTCCGCAGCAGCGGGTTTTCGAGTAGCATTGCCGTTGCTGCTCATTGGCTTACTGTCTGGCGAGTTATGGGCCCGGGTGCCAGGGTTATCCGCCCTGCCGCCAACGGTCGTCGTCGGGGCCTTAGTCAGTTGGTCACTAGCAGAACTCATCTTTTCTACTCAGCCGTTGGTGCAGCGACTGATCCGCAGCATTGGTCTGTTGCTGAGCCCGATTGTGGGGGCGATCGCAGGTATTGCGGTGGCTCGCACTTTTCAAACCGAGGCCATTGTGACTACCATTCTCGGAGTGCTTGGCGGGTTGCTAGCTCTCGTCATTCACCTGGTGCAAGTGGGCTGGTTTTATCGTCTCAAACACCCGAAAGTTTGGATTATTTTTGCTGAAGACTTTTTGTGCGTGTGTCTAGTCTT
>CAZLYS010000542.1:0-4209 GCA_964563415.1 uncultured Halomicronema sp. | reverse complement strand
GAAATTGACTCTTACTTTAGGAGTGAAGAGTATCTTCAAAACTTTGGCGAAGATACCGTACCTTACTATGTTGGATACGCAAGCCAGACGGGTAAAAATGTTGCTGGATACAACCGGATTCTCCAGCTCAATAAAGATGCTTGCAATAGCGACCTTTCAATCGCTGAATTCAACCAGAAACCTCAGATTCAGAAGGCTTTACTCACAACGCTTGAAATCCAGCAAGCGCCAGTCTTTAATCCGAAAGGTTTCAATTTGGCGAGAGCTCTGGGTGTTGGCAATTATGCTGAAGAATGCCGCCTGCCTTCCATTACCAAGCCTCATACTAATGCGTTTACCGATAGTCAGTCGATAGAGTTAGTCGATATCACTTCTTTAGAGCAACTTGATTTGGTGATTGCGGCAGCCTACAAACAGGTATTTGGTAATGCCCATCTGATGGAAAGTGAGCGCTGTGCAGACGCTGAGTCTAAATTACGTGATGGGCAAATTACCGTATTGGACTTTGTGCGACAGTTGGCGAAATCAGACCGCTATCGCACCTTGTTTTTTGAGAACAATTCGAACTTGCGTTTTGTTGAGTTGAACTTTAAGCATCTGTTGGGGCGATCGCCTGAGACCTCGGCTGAAATATCTGAACATATTCAGATACTGGCCGCAGGTGGATTTGAAGCTGAAATTGATACATATCTTGATAGTGATGAGTACTTTAAGACCTTTGGTACAGCCACTGTTCCGTACTATCGAGGTTATCAGACTCAAGTTGGCAAGAGACTCTCGGGCTATCTCCATTCTTTCCAATTATGGCGCGGAGTTTCTAGCAGCGATAAATCGATTTCTGGAGATGTTTATAAACAATTGGATGGCGCGTTGCTAGGCGATCGTTATAATCCAATTTCTGAATTATCTAAAGCTCCGGAGGCTTAGCATCAATGAATACAACAGCAATATAAGCTGTTGTATTCATTGACTGAAATCAAGTCGGCTGATAGCATTAGCTTATGGATTTTTGATTAATTTCCATTCAGCTAATCTTTGGTAGAAGTTAGCATTTTTCTGAAGTTTTACTTACTTACAGGTCCAAACAAGTATTTGGACCTGTCAAGGCGTTTCTTGAGACCCTCGCTTTTGGAATTCAAAGATGATTCAAAGTTTGTTTGGCATATTAAAGAAGCCTGCGCAGCCAAAAGTTTTTATTGGTAATGAAGCGTCAAGTCAGGATACTAATGCATTATTGGCTACAAAGTATCGTGACTCAGTCAGTGACGGTGTAACCGCAAAGCTTGCTAAAGATTTGACTTCCTCAGAAAATATTGAATTTCTTATTAGAGCTGCTTACAAGCAGGTTTTTGGCAATGCTTACTTAATGGAAAGCGAATGCCTTAGAGAACCCGAGTCACGATTGCGGGGAGGGGAAATCACAGTTCGAGAATTTATCCGGCAGTTAGCCCAGTCTGAGCGATATCGCGACTTGTTTTGGGATAAGTATCCTAATGTGACAGTCATTGAACTCAACTTCAAACACTTGTTGGGCCGTGCTCCGGCTTCCTACGAAGAGATTTCTGAACATGTCCAAATCTTAGCAACGGGTGGGTTTGAGGCAGAAATCAACTCTTACATCGATAGCGACGAGTACCTTCAGGCCTTTGGCAATGACCAGGTTCCAGCCCAACGGGCCTATGGTTCTCGGGTCGGAGGGAATACAGTGGGTTTTACCCATGCATTTCCTCTTCTTGGGACAGCTTGCAGCAGTGAGCTATCGCTCTTTAGCGGCGGTGCCCCTAAGCTCCAAACGAGTTTGGCTCAGGGCAACCCCAGTGAAATTCCTTTCATCAGTGTTCTACCCGATCCGAAGCCGCTAGCATTACCAAAGCCCCCCAAAGCAGCTACCGCTAAGTCCACGATCAAAAAGGCTAAAGGCTTAGCATCCAGTGATAAGGCAGCAGTTAAAAAGTCGCCTGTCGCTGCTAAGAAGTCTGGCCCTCAGGTTCAGGTCACGTCATTCCCAGAAGATACTAGCAAGCCCCTTGCAGCAAAGTATCGTGGAGCACTCGGCCAAAATCAACCCTTAGCGTTGACGTTGGGATCCGAAACTCAGGAAAACTTCGATCTGATTATCAATGCCGCTTATAAGCAGGTGTTTGGTAACGCTCACTTTATGGAGAGTGAGCGCCTTGTAAAGGTGGAATCGCAGCTTCGCAATGGCGAATTAACAGTGCGTGAATTTATTCGTCAACTCGCAACGTCGGAGCGATATCAAACTTTATTCTGGGACAAATACCCTAACATCACAGTCATTGAGCTCAACTTCAAACATTTGTTGGGACGAGCTCCTATTAGTTCTGAAGAAATTTCCGAACACATTCAAATCATTGCGGAAGGTGGTTTTGAAGCTGAAATTGATACCTATCTTGATAGTGATGAATACTACAAGGCCTTTGGTGATGACACGGTGCCTTATCTAAGGGGCTACGAGACTGAGGCGCTCAGTAGTGTCTCCGGCTTCACCCATGCGTTCTCCCTCTTTGGCACCGCATGTGGTAGCGAAAAAACGAATTTCAGCGACGGTACACCCAAACTGCAATTGACGTTGGCAAAGAGCAAGCCCAGCCCGATTCCTGACATCCGACCCATTCCAGAATCTTTTCCAGAGTCTCTGCTGGATGCGCCAGAACCGCGGATTCCAATCGAGATTCGAAATATTGCTCGTCAATTGTGGGTTGAGATCGAAGAAAGGCGAGCTTTGGTGCCTTTCTCTTAAGAATTTACTCTTGATGAGAAGATCAATTCCAAGAGTGGAAAGCATTTCATGATGTGATTGGGGTTTCGTTCAATGAAGCCCCACTTTTTTGTAAAGGCATGTGATTTTTGAGTATTGATGGTATTGGTCAATTGCTGTCGGTAATGAATTCACCTGCAACATTACTGGTTAGTGGCTATGTCAGATTTTCAAGGAATTAGTGAAGCGGTTGCGAAACTCTACGATACCTATCCGTTTCCACCAGAACCTTTGTTGGATGAACCGCCCCCTGGCTATAACTGGCGTTGGAACTGGTTAACAGCTTATGCCTTTTGTACTGGGCAAAAGCCTGCTCATGAGAACGTGCGTATTTTAGATGCAGGTTGTGGTACGGGGGTCGGCACGGAATACCTGGTGCATCTTAACCCTGAAGCTCAAGTTGTCGGTATTGATTTGAGTGCTGGGGCGTTAGCGGTGGCCCAAGAGCGATGCCAAAAATCTGGGGCCGATCGCGTCAACTTTCACCACCTCAGTTTGTTTGATGTCGACCAGATTCCTGGGGAATTTGATCTCATTAACTGTGTGGGGGTGTTGCATCATACCCCTGATCCGGTTGGGGGGATTCAGGCATTAGCGAAAAAACTGGCTCCTGGTGGTTTGCTACACGTATTCGTGTATGGGGAATTGGGGCGTTGGGAAATTAAGTTGATGCAAGAAGCGATCATGTTATTGCAGGGCGATCGCCGAGGTGACTATAAAGACGGCGTTGCGATCGGCAGACAGATTTTTGCCAATTTGCCCGAAAACAATCGCCTGCGCCAACGAGAACAAGATCGCTGGTCTTGGGAAAATCAGCGGGATGAATGCTTTGCGGATATGTATGTGCATCCTCAGGAGATTGACTACAACATCAATACCGTGTTCGAGTTGATTGATGCTTCGGGCTTGGAGTTTGTGGGGTTGTCGAATCCTCACGTCTGGGACTTGAAGCGTTTAGTGGGCACTGCGCCTGAGGTCATGGAACGCGCTGCCAACTTAAGCGATCGTCAACTTTATCGACTGATTGAATTACTCGATCCGTCAGCCATTACCCACTATGAGTTTTTCTTGACTCGCCCACCCTTAGTAAAGCAAGCGCGGGATGATGATGCGGCTCTGCTGAGCGCGATTCCCGAACCCAGCCCCTGTTTAGAAAACTGGCAAGATAGTCCGCAGTTTTTCAACCAAGATTATCAACTCGTCAAGCTGGAAGAAGCACCTTGGCAATTTTTGGTGGACTGTGGTGATGCCCAAGGACAGAAAACCGTTGGCGAGTTATTAGCTAAGTCTGAGGCAACGTTGGAGGATGTGCGATCGCTTCAACGCCAGCAACTGATTTTACTCACACCCGTAACTTAATCAGCCTGTCTAGAACTCAGCTTACCAATCATCCTCTTCGGCTTGTCGCTCAATCTGCCGAATGGCTAGCT
>CAZLYS010000541.1:0-4216 GCA_964563415.1 uncultured Halomicronema sp. | reverse complement strand
TATCTCACGGCCTCTTGGTAGCGGTGACTGGTATCTTATTTTCGAGCGCATCCCTTAGTTCCTTCAAACGAAAAAGCTCAGTGCCCAAAAAGAGCGTTTGCATGGACTCTACCTTCTGGCTACACCTTTCTATATGCAAAAAAGTTTGTCCAAGATTGACAGCAACTCATTTTTCAAACGATGTGTTTAATTGCGTGGTGATTACCGAACTTAAATAGGAGATTCCCACATCATTACTCTTGTGAGAAAGTATTTGAGAGAAACAAGGTAAAATCACTTCAAAGATTGCATACAGTTCCTTACAACCACCGCCATGCAACTTTTTGACTGAGATAGCAGCGACTGTAATAGCTATGCAGCTAAGTTTTGAGTCACCTAGCCAAGGTCAATAATTTGAACACAATAAAAAAGCCAGTCAATGACTGGCTAAGATGTGGCCTGAATTTGCAATCGTTATGAGATTTCAGCAAACCATGGGTTCAAGCCATAGCAATCAATCAAAGCTCTGCCGTAGTTGTGCATTTTAGAAAGCACCCATGATAATAGCTAGCTTTCAGATAAACCAGGACTTACAACACCTGTGCGATCGGGCAAAATCCAACAAAGAATGGGCGAGACAACAACTGCCATCACACTAACAATTGCCACAATCTCTAAACCTTGAGTCAGTGAAGTACTCATCATCGTTTCGCCTCCAAAATGCGATTGGTATATGGGGGCGCGTTCCTTCAGGAGAATCCCTACTTCCGTCCTCATCAGTCATCGACAGCGTCGACTGAAATATAAGCGAGGCGATGAGGATGAACGAAATGCCTTGCTTATTCCCATTATTACTATTCTCAATGGTTTTGTGGGATAACTTTGCTAAATGTGATTTTTCTAGATCAATGATTCATCATGCACTGGTGAATTCACTCAGAATCTTCTTGTTTACCGGTGTTCTTCACATCGATGATGCGTTTGAGCAGGCTAAACCAAAAACTTGACCCCATAGAGATGGCAAAACCTGTAATTAACCAACCAAATACGCGGCGCGGAATCAAAGGAATAAACCAGTTTGCTTGGGCTGCCTGCTGTCTGTCAGTCACTGCTGGACCATAGCCAATGGGGATCGGTAACTCGTTTAAGACCCCATCCATCTGATTTTCGATTTCGGCAATAGCTTCAGGGTTCTCGGCACCTACCTCTTCTGCTGCCTGACTAAGGACACTGCGAATAGCTGGATCGCGCGATAACCGATCAAGCATATGTAATGAATCGGCATTGAGCGAGATGGCGATCGCGACGCCAATCAAGAGGCCAACCGCTTTTGCATTACGTTTATAAACGCCTTGCGATCGGGCCATCCCTCGATTAAACCAGCCTTCAATTTCCTGACCCAGAGATTTCACATCACTTTCGAGATCCGAAAGATAAATTTTTAAGTTGCTGACTGAGTCATCCGCCAGGTTTTGCATGGTATTGAGGACAGTATCACTGGCTTGAGCTGCGATAGAACTCCCAGCCTTATCGGCCAATGAGATGAGAGTTGCTTGCAAACTTTTGGGAATTGCTTGGTTTTCAATCCGTTCAAAAATTGCCCTAGCTTTGTCGCTATCTCGCCCCACAAGATTCTTCAGTTCTCGATAGGTCGCGCTCTTTTTATCCACAATGGCTATTAATTCTGCGAGACTCGGCTGAATTCTTTTCAACAGCGCCGCTTTGTCTAAAGTAGTACTAGCCAGCGTTTGTTTGAGAAACTCTAGCCGCCGCATAAAAGTTTCTGTGAGATGGTGGTTATCGGGCAAAGCAGCTTGGGCCGCCACAGTAAATTCATCCAGACGCACAATCAATCGATCAATCGTTTCGGATAACGTCGTCCGTCTTTCGCGGAAATCATCCACCAGCTGTCTGATCGCGTTTTCTAAATTGCGAAACTCGGCATTGAGCAGAAACTCGTTGGCTGTGCTGGCTCTGAGATCATTCACCATACGATTGAGCGGCAACATCAGTTGCTCTTCGATAAACTGGCCTAAGCGACTTTCCAAGAGGATTGTCCGCAGCTCTTCAATCTGGAGATTTTCTAAGAGCGCTTGAGCAAACGTTTTAGAGGGGATATAAGAAGGACCGCTCGTTTTATCTCCAAAAACATTACGGGCTTGGGTGATAGTTCGATAGATTTTGCCGATCGCCTGATTCATGAGTCGAAAAGAGTGCGCGATCGGTCCGGTGGCTTCTTGATTTAAGCTGCGGACTAAAGGCGTGTCATATAGCCGATCGGTAAACGCTTCGGCATCAGCCTTACTAGTCTGATCATTAGCCGCAATCAAAACCTCAATTGATCGCTTTAAATGTTCTGCACGCCATTGCAAAAGGGTCCCAATGATTTCCTGAATTTCACTTGCCAGGAGGCTTAGTGCAAAGTAGATAAACACTAAGCCGAGAACGACTTCTAGGATGAACGGTATAGACATATCAATCCTGTGGTACGAGCACCCAAAAACACTTAAAGCAATCAATCCAAAGCACTATCAAAATAGATAGCCAAACCCACAAATCCCCACCTCTGCTGATGAACGAGACGATATCCATACCGTTTTAGAGCTGCCAAATCAAGGGGAGCAGGAATAGCAAGTGGGTGCTGAGGCAGAGACAACCATCATTCTGATTGAGTGCTGAATTGGTGGCAGGTCAGCACTTAAAACCACCCATAGATCCTTCCGTATAGTCTGCTCTCTGACTTACGGGAACCCTTCGAGATGCGATTCTTGCGCCCACGACAATAAGGGACTAACCCTCGGCCTCATCCTCCTCACCTAACTGCTTAAGGTGAATATGCTTACGCCCTAGAGAAATCTCAAACTCGTCACCAGGCTTCAGCCCCATCTGCTTTGTATAGGTCGAACCAATCAGTAAATTGCCGTTGGATTGCACGGTAATTCGATAACTGGCGCTGCGCCCACCCCGCCCATTAGTACTTTGTTCACTATCGAGTTCAATGCCCTCAGCCGCAATGAGTGCGTTCATGAACTTCATCATATTGACGCGTTCAGCACCCTTTTTAGTGATGGTGTAGTAACCACACGCTTTCGCTTTTTCTTCCTTGGTGAGGTCTTCTAACTCTTTGACTTTTTGAACCAGTGCTTGTCCGGTCAGCATTTCAACCTTTTGACTTTCAGCCATTGTTGATGTCTCGCAATCTACAACAGTTCGGCATACAGGGCGTAAGAAGTAGAGGGGATATGTGCCCCAGCTATCGACATTAACTGTAATCCTAAATCTAGAAATTAGATCTCTTGAAATCGGTTTCTTAGTATTAAAGTTGATTATGAAAAATAGGCATTGAGACTTAACATCTAACTGCCTAAGTGTTTCAGAAACCGAATATTAGCGCAAAATCATAAATATGGACGATGAATTTATAAGAATTATGGCCAATGATCGGGCTTCAGGCAATTGGCTAAGGCAGTCCAAGCCCTCTGATGAAGTTGATCTTCTATCGTCTATTCGACCTGTCAGACAACACCTCTAAGTAGGTCAATGAGTCATCGCTGACAAGCGAACCTAGCCATGTTGGCTCGCTAAGAATTCATCGATATATCAGTTCTTTGGCTAGAGAAGTTTGCTGAGAAAGCATTGTTACGCTCGCAACTGCCGTGGGTAGACATGGTTTAGCGCTAGCTTATTAGAGGTAACTGCTACTTTAATTGTGAAGGGGGCTAGGTTGTGAATACTAGCCAGGTTGTCGAGCACTGTTTTGATCAAACAGTGCACCAAGCTGCTTGATCAGCAATGGGAGATGTCAGGATGAAGCTGACTAAGCGCGGGCATTATAGTGTGAAGGCTCTGCTAGATTTAAGTTTGCAAAACCGTGGGGGTTTGGCATCGGTGAATGCGATCGCTCAGCGCCAAAATTTGCCCGCTCCCTACTTAGAAAAGCTCCTTATTGAACTGCGTCGAGCCAATTTAGTGGTTTCAGTGCGGGGTGCTCAAGGGGGCTATCGGTTAGCAAGACCTGCCGCTGAGATTTCGTTGGGAGAAATCTTAGCAGCCGTAGGGGAAACGACCGCTCCGCTACCTCGCTACACACCAGATTTAGAGCAAGCAGAAGATTGGGTGACCTGCAGTATTTGGCAGCGTTTGCACGAAAAAATGCAGGCAGCGGTGTTCAGCATTTCTCTAGAAGATCTGTACTACGATGCCCGGAGTTGGCAGGCATCTCAAGGAGAGAATGCCA
>CAZLYS010000540.1:0-4218 GCA_964563415.1 uncultured Halomicronema sp. | reverse complement strand
ACACATCGTGGGCCGTTTGATTCCACATGTCCGAGATAATCTCACCCGACTACCCTATCACAATATTCGCAGTAAATAGTGCAAATAGCGAACGCTAGAACAACGGAGAGGGAGGGATTCGAACCCTCGGAACCTTGCGGCTCATCCGATTTCAAGTCGGACGCATTCGACCACTCTGCCACCTCTCCAAGCTTTGTTATTGTAAAGCATCCCTTTCCACAATGAGGCGCTTCGGGCATCAATTTTCGTCACTGCTGACCAACGCCTATTCCCAACACGTGAGCAGACAGGATACTGATGCAGCTTGACCTGGGGCTACGACTGTCGCTTTTGCAAGGCTTTGATCAAGTCTTGGCGTTCTATCTGGGTGAGGCCAAAGAAGAAAAACCGAACTTCTTTGACCAGCAGGGCGACGGTTAACCCTAAACATAGTCCGAGCCCGATCGCGGCTAGTCGATTAAACGCTAGACCATAGCGCAAGGCTGACCAGGTAAAGTAGTCGGCCAGTTGCTGCCAGGTGCGGCGCAGGCTCCAAATGCTCACCATCCCCACCGAAGCCCACAGCATCAATACCGTTAGCCACCAACGACGCATCCAGCGTCGCCGCAGCGTGAGCATTTGCTCAGTGACCAGTGGGGCTGATTCGGAAGGCACTGTTATCAACTAGGGCATTTCTTCTGCCGGTTGGATGGGTTCTGCCAGGCCCGAGATCGCCTTGCCTGATTTCACCCGCCACCACGAGAGTAAGGTGCTGGCAACAAAAATACTGGAATAAGCACCGGCAATAAACCCAGCAATCAAGGCTAGCGAAAAGAACTTGAGAGTCTCACCGCCAAACAACACGATCGCCACCAGTGGCAGGATAGTTGTCAGGGTGGTGTTAATCGAACGGGTCAAGGTTTGGTTGACGCCATCATCCACTAGGTCGTTGATATGACGTTCGGGATGCAGCTTAATGTTTTCGCGGATGCGATCGTAAATCACCACGGTGTCGTTAACCGAGAAGCCAACAATCGTTAGCAACGCCACGATAAAGAGGCTATTAACCTCAACTTTGAGGAGCAGGCCCAACCAGGCAAACAGGCCCATCGTAATCACCACATCATGCAGCAGCGCCACGATCGCCAGCAGGGCATAATCCAGTTGGAACCGAATACTGAGATAAATCACAATGCCGGCAAAGGCCACAATCAATGCAAGTAACCCCGAGGCAAAGAGCTGTTGACCGATTAACGGCCCCACTGAGTCAATCTGAATCGCGCGATTGTCTAAAGGGCCAATGCCCGTCTCTAAGGCAGAGCGTAAATCAGACTCCTCATCCACGTTCAGGTTGCGAGTGCGAATCGAAACACTTTGCCCGTCTGCCCCCGTTACCTGAATGACGCCTGTTTCCAATCCTTGGTCGGCTAAGAGCGATCGCACATCCGCCGAGTCAATAGCTGCGCTACAGTCGGCCACAGCACAATCTCGCGTGACCTGAATGCGGGTGCCTCCCACAAAGTCCAAACCAGGGCGTAATGGTGCGCCGAACTGCTGCCAACTGATGACCATGCCGATCAAACTAGCCAGGATTACCAGACCAGAAATCAGCCACCAAAACGATCGCTGTCGAGTAATATCTAATTTCATGGCTTCGCAGGTTCAGTAGACAGGCCGGGGCAAAAGAGTGAGGGCTTACGAAATTGTGGCCAGCTGAGAGAAAAGAGCAACAGTGTGCGGCTACAAGTGACGGCAGTAAACAGACTAATCACCACACCAATTGCTAAGGTGAGGGCAAAGCCTTTGACCAAACCGGCCCCAAACCAGAACAACGCTGCACAGGCAATTAGGGTCGTAACATTACTGTCAAGAATGCTGGAAAACGCTCGGTAAAAACCAGACTCAACCGAACGATATAGGGTCTTGCCACTTCTCAACTCTTCACGGGTGCGCTCAAAAATCAGCACGTTGGCATCTACCGCCATGCCAATACTCAGGATAAAACCGGCAATTCCCGGCAGGGTCAGGGTCACCCCAAAAATGTTGAACGCTGCCAACGTTAATAGCGCATAAACCACTAATGCAACATCGGCCAACACTCCAGGCAGACGATAGTAAACCGCCATGAAGATCAGCACTAAGACGAGCCCCACGATCGCGGCATACAAACTACGGCGAATGCTGTCTTGGCCCAGGGTTGGGCCCACAGTCCGGGTTTCCACAACGCCCACCGGCAGCGGCAAGGCCCCACCGCGAAGCTGGATGGCCAAGTCGCTACCCGATTCTGCGTCAAAGTTACCGGACACGACAGCACTGCCACCCGTAATTCCCGTTTCGGCATACTGCACATCAACGGTCGGAGCGCTAATCAAGCGGTTATCTAGAAAAATGCCAATACTACGTCCGGTACCCGCAATATCACGACTAATTTCAGCAAATTTGTTGGCTCCAGCCGCATCAAACTGAATCACCACTTCCCACAGGTTGCCGCTTTGCCGAGGTCGAGCGTAGGCATCGGTCAAGGCTTCTCCAGTCAAATCCGCTGGCGCAAAGAGATCCTGAATCGCGCGATTACTTTGTTGAATCGCCTGCTGGGCCGCCTGAATTTGCTGTTCAAGATTCTCAGGACTCGCGGTAGAGGCAGTGCCATCCTCACCAGTGGCGGATTCTAATAGCGTTTGCGAGCTTGTATTAGCCGCTTCTTGAAGCGCCAGCAGTTCTAATTGATGCTGCTGCAAAATCTGATTTTCAATCTGAAATTGCTGCTCAGTGTTGGGACTTTGGGGTCGAAACTCTAGTTGAGCCGTTTCCCCTAGGACCCGCTGCGCCTGTTCTGGATTGCTAACGCCTGGCAACTGCACCAGCAATTGGTTTTGGCCCAGTTGTTGCACTGAGGTTTCTGACACGCCTAACTCGTTAACCCGATCAGAGATAACTCGCTGCACCGCTTCCATATCCTGGTCGGTGATGGTGGGAACTTTCTCCGTGGTCTCCACCTGGAGCGTTAACTGAGTCCCCCCCCGCAGGTCTAGCCCCAATCGAGTCGGAATCGTACTGATCACGAAAATCGCCGCGATCGCGAGCCCCAAAATCATTGCCAGCAGCAACCGTTGTCTGCCCATAACATCCTTAAATTTGCAATGCCATCATTTTCTCAACTGCTTCCTCAATTTGACGAGGTTGCACAATTGTTAGACTTTCGAGTTTACCGTTATACGGAGTCGGGATGTCTTGAGAAGACAACCGCAGTACTGGAGCATCAAGTTCGTCGAAGAAGCGATCGTTAATTGACGCCACAAGTTCGGCACCGATCCCCCCTGTTCTCATACATTCTTCCACCACGATGACCCGGTGAGTTTTCTTGATCGAAGCGCCAATCGTCTCAAAATCCAGCGGTTTCAGAGAAATTAGATCGATGATTTCGGGATCAAAGCCTTTCTGCTCAAGCTTCTTCGCCGCCTGGGTCGCGTGATGCCGCATTCGGGAATAGGTCAAGATTGTGACATCTTGACCCGATCGCACCACCTCCGCCTTATCTAAAGGCACCAGATATTCGTGCTCAGGTAAATTTTCTTTGAGGTTATAGAGCAGCACATGCTCAAAAAACAGGACGGGGTTGTCATCGCGAATCGCTGATTTGAGCAAGCCCTTCGCGTTATAAGGGGTAGAGCAAGCGACGATTTTGAGTCCTGGGACCGCCTGGAAATAGGCTTCTAGCCGCTGAGAGTGCTCGGCTCCCAACTGCCGTCCCACACCACCGGGACCCCGAATCACCATGGGAATTTTATAGTTGCCGCCAGAGGTATAGCGCAGCATCCCGGCATTGTTAGCAATCTGGTTAAATGCCAGCAGCAAAAATCCCATATTCATCCCTTCAATGATGGGACGTAGGCCCGTCATGGCAGCCCCTACAGCCATGCCGGTAAAGCTGTTTTCTGCAATCGGAGTGTCGAGCACGCGAAACTCGCCGTATTTTTCATACAGCCCTTTAGTGACCTTGTAGGAACCGCCGTAAACACCGACGTCTTCCCCCAAGACAAAGACGGCGTCATCTCGGCCCATTTCTTCATCAACGGCTTCGCGGAGGGCATTAAATAAAAGTGTGTCTGCCATGAGATTGTGCTTCTAGAGATACAGGTCGAATGGACTGAAAAGATTGCGTACGGAGTGCGATCGCACCTCACTCGAGGGCGTTCAGCAGGGGGCCGCGACGGTGCAGCAGCACATGGTCCACCAGCA
>CAZLYS010000539.1:0-4221 GCA_964563415.1 uncultured Halomicronema sp. | reverse complement strand
AATTACTGAAAAGTTGCTGATTAGACACGATCGCCCTAGCATGAGGGTTCACGCAACATCATTACAAACCATGTTGGAAACGACTGACATTAAGCGCGACCTCGCCACGCTAACTGATCGCCTGGGCAATGCTCAGGAGTATCTTTGACGTCGATGCCACAACCGCCAAAATTCAAGATTTAGAGCAGCAAGCTGCCCAACCGGAACTCTGGGACAATCAAGAAAGGGCCCAGCAAATTCTGCAAGAGCTCAATGACCACAAGGCTCAACTAGAGCAGCTGACGACCTGGCGATCGCAGCTCGAAGATGCCGAAGCGATTTTGGAATTATTAGAGGAAGAGGCTGACGAAACTCTATTTTCGGAAGCTCAGGCAACGCTGACTGAAATGGCGCGGGCACTGGATCTCTGGGAACTGCAGCAGATGTTATCTGGCCCCTATGACAAAAGCGGGGCCGTACTAACGATTAACGCCGGAGCTGGAGGCACAGATGCTCAGGATTGGGCAGAGATGCTGCTACGAATGTACACCCGCTGGGCGGAATCGCAAAACTATAAAGTCGCCCTGGTAGAACAGTCTGAAGGCGACGAGGCTGGGCTCAAATCCGCTACGCTTGAGATTCAAGGCCGCTATGCCTTTGGCTATTTAAAGTCAGAAAAGGGCACCCATCGTCTGGTTCGCATCTCACCGTTTAACGCGAATGGTAAGCGGCAAACAAGTTTTGCGGGGATAGAGGTAATGCCCATTCTGGATCAGTCAATTGAAGTAGATATTCCCGAAAAAGATTTGGAAATTAAGACCTCTCGTTCTGGCGGGGCTGGTGGTCAAAACGTCAATAAGGTAGAAACGGCTGTTCGTATTACTCACCTGCCAACAGGAATTTCGGTGCGTTGCACTCAAGAGCGATCGCAGCTCCAAAACCGGGAAAAAGCAATGGCCTTACTCAAGGCCAAACTGCTGATCATCGCTCAAGAACAACATGCTCAAGCGATTGCAGAAATTCGGGGCGATATGGTCGAAGCCGCTTGGGGTAACCAAATCCGCAACTATGTCTTCCATCCTTATCAAATGGTGAAAGATCTCCGCACCAATGAAGAAACCACTGCCGTTGGCGATGTTATGGACGGCGATTTAGATCCCTTCATCCAGGCATACTTGAGGCAAGAGACCCAGATGGCTACAGCGCCACCGCCATAGTGTTTTCGACTACTGAGCCAACATCACAAAGCGTTGCTGAGCGGTTCAGCTTGCGGTCTAGCCTTTTCTAAGTGAGTCAAGCAGTTAACTAAGCCTGTACGCCATCTAACCACTCAACTGCCAATCTTGACCACGCATCATTACGGCATCAACAATTTCCATTAAAATCAGGATAATTTGGCTGAGCTAATGCCTTTAGCTAGCGATCTCAGAATCGGTGTTTGAGCAATTCCTCAGCATATATTTTTAGCCCCATTCGTAGACTCTTATGTCTCAAATTTTAGAAACGCACGTATATCCTGTCGTTTGGCAAGCAGATCACGTCTTGCTGATTGACCAACGGAAGTTACCCAAGGAATATGCAGTCGTTTCTATCAATCGCTGTGAAGATATCTTGACAGCGATCGCCGACCGCATCGTCCGCGGTGGGCCCGCTCTTGGCATGGCCGCCGCCTATGGTCTGTACTTGGGAGCAAAAACCATTCAGACCTCTAACCGTACAGCCTTTTTAGAACGGTTAGAGGCGATCTCAGAGCAACTCAAAAGTGTCCGGCCTGACAAAGCTAACCTGCTCTGGTCAGTGGACTACCTGGTCAAACAAGTTCGCCAAAGCAGTGCGAGTGTCGATGAACTCAAGGTCGATCTACTCAAAACTGCCCAAAAGATTCAGCAAGATGATTGGGATATTTGTGTTGCGATCGGTCAGCATGGGCTGGCAGCCTTGCCCACCACTCCCGCCAAATTGACTCTTTATACCCATTGCAATCATGGGGCGTTGGCAACCTCTGGCTTCGGCACTTCACTGGGCATCGTCAGAACGGCTTGGCAAGAGTCTCGGTTAGAAAAAGTCATTGCTGGTGAAACTCGCCCTTGGCTACAAGGGTCGCGTTTAACTGCTTGGGAGTGTATGCAAGAGCAGATTCCAGTCACTATCGTGACCGACAGTATGGCTGCCCACTGTATGAAACAAGGCATGGTGGATGCGGTGGTGGTTGGGGCCGATCGCATCGCGGCTAACGGCGACACCGTCAATAAAATCGGTACCTATGCACTGGCCTTAGCGGCTAGGGCCCATAATCTACCTTTTTTAGTCGCTGCCCCGTTATCCACCGTGGACTTTGGGCTGCCTACTGCTGAAGGACTTGAGATTACCCAGGGCCAAGGTACTGATGTCTGCAAGTTGGGAGACACCATCACATGCCCAGAGGGAGTAGACACCTACAATCCCCTAGCCGATATCACCCCTGCCGACTTCATTACTGCGGTGGTAACAGAACATGGCGCGATCGCCCCTAGCGAACTCAAGACCTTCGCTCAGCATCAAGACTGAAAATTTTCTGGTAAAAATTCATCTGACCACAGCTCCTTTTGTTTAAGCCAGTCTTGGTTAAACAAGCGGGACTGGTAGCGGGCACCACTGTCACATAAAACCGTCACAATCGTGTGCCCTGGCCCCATTTGCTTTGCCAACTTCACTGCGGCACCCACATTGATGCCAACCGAGCCGCCCATAAACAAACCATCTTTATACAGCAACTGATATACCGTTCGCAGCGCCTCGGGATCCGTCACCTGAATGGCATCGTCCGCAGGTGCCCCTGCCATGTTAGCTGTCACCCGACCATTACCAATGCCCTCGGTAATAGAGTTGCCTGAAGAACTGATTTCACCCGTTTTGACGTAGCTATACAGCCCACTGCCCATCGGGTCAGCGACAACACAGCGAATGTTGGGATTTTTGTCTTTGAAGAACATTGCCGCGCCTGCATAGGTGCCGCCGGTGCCGGTTGCGGCAACCCAGGCATCCACCTGACCATCGGTTTGCGTCCAAATCTCTGGCCCCGTCGTTTCATAGTGAGCCTGACGATTAGCCAGATTATCAAACTGATTGGCCCAAACGGCATTTGGCGTCTCTTCCGCAATCCGGGCTGAAACTTTGACGTAATTGTTGGGATTTTTGTACGGCACAGCTGGCACCGGACGCACTTCTGCCCCCAGGGTACGCAACATGTCCATTTTTTCCTGAGACTGTGTGTCAGGAATGATGATGAGGCATTTATAGCCCTTAGCATTGCAGATGTGAGCCAAGCCAATACCTGTATTGCCAGCGGTGCCTTCAACAACGGTGCCACCTGGATGCAGCACCCCGCGTTTCTCAGCGTCTTGAATGATGAAGAGCGCTGCCCGATCTTTTACCGAGCCACCCGGATTGAGAAACTCTGCTTTGCCAAGAATTTCGCACCCTGTTTCTTCACTAAAACTGTTGAGCCGAATGAGGGGAGTGTTGCCAACGGTGCCGACAAAGCCTTGTTTGATATCCATCCTGAATACTAGCTAAAGGAACGACAGTCACTACATCTGCCTATCCTAAAGGGTAATGGTGACTCGAAAAGAGTTGGCCAAAAAATAACCCCGCGAAAAGGGACAATAGGGCATACAGTGCCGATAGGCGGGAAAACGGGTACACAGGGTATCGGGTTCCCCATAACACAAGGTGCAACTTTTCTGGAAGGCAGATTAATTCTGTATTTGAACATCCCATAAGCAACACAGAGCGCTACATCTCCAGCCTTTTCTCAAAGTTGAGAGCCAGGTGTCGCAAACCCTTCAAGCTCTTTTCCATTCTAGATTTGTCAGGAGTGAGTCAGGAAGATTAAGACCGAGATCGTTGCAAGTCAGGTCAATCGACAGTAGTCCTTAAAATATCCAGCCTTGCTCTTGATGACCAAGATGCTCTCAGAGCATCAACCCATGTCGTTAATTTGAGTAAGCCCCATCAACTGCTGGAAAAGAGCACTTTAGATTGATTATTCTGACCGTATAGCCGCTGAATTTTTGGAAATGTCTATGGTCATTGTGCAACGGTTTCTCATGGTGCTCATTGTAGGAGTTATGAGTCTGGTCTGGATGCCGTCATTAGCCATGGCGCAAGATTATCCACTCCCACTATCCAACAGCGGAGCGAGCAAGGCCGAAAGCTCGGCCGATGAGACCAACTCCCCAAAGTACAGCGAGAGAGCACATC
>CAZLYS010000538.1:0-4225 GCA_964563415.1 uncultured Halomicronema sp. | reverse complement strand
CACAATGTGATTTTTGATGCGGCTCAAGTCCCTGGTGGTGATAAAGATTTGGCCGACAAAATTTCTCACTCTCAGTTGACCTTTGCTCCGGGAGAAAATTACTCCACAACTTTCAGTGCTGACATGCCTGCGGGTGACTATGGTTACTTCTGTGCTCCTCACCGTGGTGCTGGCATGGTAGGTACCATTACTGTTGAAGGTTAACTCGATTCTTCAGAGCTATTAGATTGCTTCCAAAGCCTCTCCTTTTTAGGGGGGGCTTTGTTAATGGGCATTCATTTTGAAAGAGCATTTGCTCTGAATATGGTTTAGCCATTTCAGGCGACCAAATATCTTTATCAAGATGGCAATCTGGCCTGTAAATCAAGCCAATTTTACTAAGAAAAGCAACAAAACCCTCTTAAACCAAGCCACTTGCCAAAATTTTCATAAAACTTATTTGGGTCTTAATAGTGTTCAGATATGGTTGAATTAGATACTTTTTAACAGAATCAGGAAAATGAGTTCATTTGACATCAGCGATCGCGAATACGACTTTAAATTAGGTGAATATATCGGTCGTGGTTGGGAAATCTTTAAGGCAAATGCTTTACCTTTCATTGGCTTTACCCTAATCACTTTTGTTGGCTTAGGAATCATTTCAGCATTATTACCGCCGCCTTTGGGAAGTGGCAATCTTGAGGATGGTCAAGTAGGACTCGGTATAGTCGGCAATATCTTAATCAATCTATTAATTCCTGGCATCTATATTGTGGCGTTCCAGATTGCACGAAACCGCCCCACCGCTTTTGGTGATTTCTTCAAAGGTTTTAACCGTGCATTACCTATTTTGGTATTGGCGATCGTCAGTGGTTTGTTGGTTGGTGTAGCTTCATTGTGCTTGATACTGCCCGGTATCTATCTGGCAGTTTCTTATATGTTTGCCTTGCCACTACTGCTGGATAAGAACTTGGACTTCTGGCCTGCGATGGAAACCAGCCGCAAACTCATTACTAAAAAATGGTTCCCATTCTTTGCATTTGCCATCGTACTTGGCTTCATCAACATCCTCGGACTGTTGTTAATCGGTATTGGCTTCTTGGTAACGTTTCCCCTAACAATTTGTGCAACGGTAGCCGCTTATGAAGATATTGTGGGTCTCAATTCGGTGGCGGACAGTTCGCCAACCGAATAGAGGAGCTTACCTGTCCAAATCTTTGGTTTTAATCAGTCAATCTTGGCAGAGATATCGGTCTCTGCTTTTTTCGTACGGAAATGTCACTGGATGAAAGCAGTCAGGCTTAGGCATCTTGCTCAAGTTGATAGGCGATCGCCATCATGGTTTGGGTGAGAGGGTGTTTGGGATGATGCAGACAAAAAACACCTTGGCTCGCAAGCCCTGCCAACTCATCTGAGAGGTAGAGAATACCAGCGACTGGATATTCATAGGTATTCTCGATCATGTGTTTTACGACATTGATTTCAATAGTTGGTAACACGAGGGATGGCACCAGCCACATCTTATTGATTTCCAACTGTTCAATCACTTCTATCAACACAGCTGCTCGTTGCAAATCGTAGGGATCAAGCTGCAGCAAAATCAGCGCAACATCAGCTAATGAAAGACCCATCAGGTTTTCATCCGTCAGCTCCGGTTGATTGTCAATGAGCCAAAAATCCAAAGACAATTCATCGCTCAATTGCTGCAATAAGTCATAAGGTTTCTCTAGGTCATATTGCTGTGGCAGCACTTGTCCCTGAGGAGCACTTTGATTGAAGTAATGGCCGAGAGAACTTAGATAGATGCCTGCAGACTGCGTATGGGGAGTGTCACCATGAAGATAGCGGTCAGCTTGCAGCGTTTTGGTCGAGCGGGTATCGGCACTGAGCCACCAATAAGCATGGGCATCACTGGAAAGGTCAGCCTCTAGACCGAATAACGCACGCATGCCCCCCACCTGCAAGTCGGTATCGAGCAACCCGACCCGATAGCCGCGATGCATCAGGATAACGGCCAAGTTGGCAACTAGATGAGAGCAGCCAATACCATGACGGGAAGCTTGAAGGGCGATCAGTCTGGCCATTAGTTTAAGTTGCCGTGCCCACAGCGACGACAGTTACGACCCTAAACCTCGATAAACCGAATGAAGGAAATAGGTAATCGATCCGAGAATACACTGTTGAGCCACTCCTATGGGCAGCTTATCATTGCCAACCCGCATCACTCTTGGCCACATAGTAGGGCAAGGTTAAATATTGGATTCAGTGTAGCCTTATCTCTTGATTTCTTTACCTAAGAAAATTGTTTTTGTCTTATCGTCTCCGAGACTGCAGCTTTTGGTAAACCGCTGTGAGGTCAACCTGGTGATGCGCTAAGGCCACGAGGGTGTGATAGAACAGGTCGGCGACTTCTCCAGCGATCGCGTCAGGGTCATCATCCTTGCAAGCCATCACTACTTCTGCACCTTCCTCACCAATTTTTTTGAGGATTTTGTTGTCTCCGCCCTGCAAGAGTTTATTGGTATAAGATTCGGCTTGAGGCTGCTGCTGGCGCTCGCGAATGACTGCAAACACTTGGGACAGCGTATCCGCTGGGGGGGCAGCCACTTCTCCAGCAATTTGGTGAAAGCAACTGCGCTCTCCGGTATGGCAAGCAATATCACCGACCTGGTGTACCGTAATCAAGAGGGCATCGCTATCACAGTCGTAGCGCACTGTTTGCACTTTTTGTAAGTGGCCAGAAGTCGCCCCCTTGTGCCAAAGTTCTTGACGAGAACGACTCCAAAACCAGGTTTCTCGAGTTTCCAAAGTTTTTTGTAAGGACTCCGCATTCATCCAGGCCATCATGAGAACCGTACCGTCCAAGTAGTCTTGCACGATAGCTGGCACCAATCCTTGATCGTTATAGCGGATAGCGTCGAGGGGAATAGCCGTAGTAGATAAGGACATGGGCGATCGCGATACAGATTAGCGTCCCTATTATCCTCTTTTGCGCTCCGTCATTTACCTTTCAAATGGGTTAAAGGAAAAATCGACGAAGGTAGAATCCTTTGCCAACACCCACTGCGCTTTGCCCTTAAGGCTCATGGCCCCGAGTGGCACGGTAGCAAAATCTGCCTCAACATTGTCAGACATCGCTTGACTCATCCAAATTTCATTCTCACCAGCGCGACTCATGATCCGCGATGCCGTATTCACCGTATCCCCCAAAATGTTGAATTCTCGCCGCCCGCGCCGCTCGCCAATCCCCGCCGCAAATACAGCGCCATAGGTGAGACCAATGCGACAGGTAAGACGAATTGGCTGCCCCTGTACGGTAGGCGGTTTGATCGATTGCACCACATCGCGAATCATTGTCATCGCCGTCGCCGCCCGATGAGGATCACTCGGGTCAGGATTGAGCACGCCAAAGTGAATCAGCATTTCCGAACCGATTGAGTGGTAAGTGACTTTTTGCAAAATCCCCCCCTTCAGTTCAACGATGCCGTTAATGAGAGAAAAGGCCTGGGAAAAGCAATCGACAATCGCGGCGGTTTCTTCGGGCAAAGCGTCGTCCACTGACTCTGGTAGCCCCATGAGATTGACAAAGGCTACGGCAATGGTGGGAAAAGCTGGAGGAATGCGTCGCTCAGAAGCGGTATCAATAATCAACTGTAGTACTGACCGAGGCATGTAGCTGGCCAACGGCTCCACTCGCTGAATCGCGGTTTCAATTTCCTCGAGCAAACCCGAGACACTACGGTCAAAAAAGATGGAGGTACTGCGTCGCCGAGCCACAGTAATTTCATACTCGCCCAGTTCTTCATCGCTGAGATTGTCAACCACTAGCCAATGGTCATGGGTGGTCGGTTTGAGAGCCACGCGATCGCCGAGCTGAGCTTTGACAACCTCTGTCAGAGCCACTTGTTGGATGCTCCCTGCGCCTTCAGCTTGTTTGGCCAGGGTTACTGCTCGCCCCAGCAAAACATGAGCCATGCGCTGTGGAGTGCCAATATCAGCCGTCACATACTGGCCTGTGTGAATGCCCACACGCATACTCAGCGATAGCTCTCCTCGATGGGTCTGAATATGCTGAAACGGGGCCATGGCACGCTGCATTCGCAAGCCAGTATTGATCGCCTGAATAATATCTCGCTGTGGATCGCCCGTGGTGAACTGCACCAGCAAGGCATCACCCGTAAATTCCAACAAGTTGCCACTCGACTTGCTGATGATCTCAATCATGTCGGAGAAATAATTGTTCAGC
>CAZLYS010000537.1:0-4226 GCA_964563415.1 uncultured Halomicronema sp. | reverse complement strand
AGCGATATGAATCATGCCGTAAACCACATCCACACTGGCGGGGATGCGGGTGCCGCCGTGGGTGGCCTGAGCCCAGGTAAAGTAGCCTCCCGCAATGATCGGGTCGTTGCTGTAATAGGTACCGTGGAAGCCTGGTAGGTTCAGTAGTTCACCCCGATCTCTCGTTTGCACCTGCCCTGCTGAATTACTGTCTTGGGGTTGATTGTAGGGTTCTGTGCCTTCCACTTCCACATCGGGGGCAAAAGCATACCAAGTGAAGCGATCGCTGTCGCCGAGGGGGGTATCGGCCAGGGTGATTTTCAAATAGTTCCCTTCGATCTCATCGTAAGACTGCAGCGCCAGGGTCGTTTGCTTCGACACGAATGCCTTTTCCGCTGCCGATAACTGACTAGAGAGGCTCGGCTTGGCCTTAAGCACCGTGTCAGTGACGGCCTTCAGCATGATTTGTTGACCGGCAATCTTAATGGCTTCTGTACTGGCAAACCACACATTTGAGTCGATGTTTCCCAATTGGGCATCGGCCAAGGTCAGTTTCAGGTAGTCGCTACCCGCAGCGGTATATGACAACAGCTCAAGTTCAGTCCCGGCTGCGACAAATGCCTTTTCAGCATCACTCAAGTCGCTCGCCAGCACCGGTTGCTGTTTGAAGATCGTGTCTTGGAGTACCGTTGCCGTCACGCTGCCCCCTTCTAAATCAATATCTGACTGCGCCACATACCAGGTAAAGCCAGTGCGATCGGCGATCGCGGCATCAGCTAACTCTAGTCGCAGATGGTGTTCAGCGGCCTCAGCAAAGAACTTCAGTTCATATTCGCTGCCACTGGGTACAAACACCTTGTCTGAGTCTTGCAGCTCGCTCGACAAGACAGGCTGTGACTTAAACAGCGTATCGTTCTTAACTTTAGCCTTCATAATCTATGCTTCTCATCACAGTTGACCGAGACAGCCACCGCGGTCAGTGGGGCAAAGATTAAGGGGCGTCTGGAGTTTTGCGATCGCTCCCAGCGTCTGTCTAATCTTAGTGATTGCACCTGTCTGTCTCCGGAATCGCCCACAAATTGGTCGCTCGATTCATGGGTGATTATGCCGCAACATACCCGGAACGGATAAGAAATTATCGCTGAGAGGCCGTCATTTCCAGCTTTTTAATATTCCGTGACGATTTTGTGAGGCTGACTAGCTGGTTGTTGATCCGGTTAACGCTACGCTTAAAACCAGCAGTCGATAGGTCGTAGTCAGCGACTAGAGGTGGCGTAAACGATGGATGGCCCATTGGTCAGTTCAAAACAACGTGAGGGCAGGAATGGCCTGGATCATTTCAGCTGTGGCTGTTTCTGTCCAACCCCCTTCAGCCCGGCGTCCTTGTAGGAGAATAAATCGCAGATCAAACTTGCTGGGGAAGCCCTCGACTTCGAGCCAAATATGGGCCGTTTCTTGTTCACAGGCGATGCGCTCTTCATCCATTAGCTCTGCTGAGAGCGATCGCACCATATCGGCCAATTGCAGCGCTAGCCGACAAAAATCGGAAAATTCGGCCTCGGTGAGTTCCACTGCCCAGCGATCGCCGCCCACCAGGCCCTTAAAAACACTGGCGTCTGGGTCATACCCCAAACGCCAGCCTATACCTTCTTTCAGATGACGCACTGCTGCCTATTCGCCGATGATTTCTGGCTGAGTCAGTTCATCCGACATTTCAATAATGGCCCGCAACACGGGCTTCATCCGAGGATCGTCGTAAGCTTCAAATTCTTCAAATCGCCGACGTTGCGCCCGGTTAGCAACCTGAACCGTAATCCGATATCGATTAGAAGCCGCGTTGATCAAATCTTCTTGTCGCCGCATCAACTGCTGACTATCAAAGGGAGAGGTGTTTCTGAGCATGGAGTCTGCTTTGTAAGCGTTTAGACGCCCAGTATATCAAAAAGTTCTCTAGGTGCTGTCATCTCTGGCTGTCGAAATCATGACGGTGAAGGGCGATCGCGGCTCCCTTGGTCAAGCCGTTAATTGATTGAACGATTGCGATCATCGGTTTTGCGCGACAATAGCACCAGCTTGGTCGTAAGGAAGCGCACCCATGCCTGAGGAACCCAACTCGTCAGATAGCCCAACGCCCCCCGAGGAAACCGCCGAGCTCACCCAGGCTGAGTGGACAGATGACAGCGGTGATCAAACCCTAGAGGCAGCAACTGCAGAAGACACCACGGCCGCCACTGCGACAGACGAATGGGATGAGTCTACGCAGGTACAGGACGCTGTTACCGAGTCCACCGAGGCTGAATGGACGGATAACAGCAGTCATCAAACTTTGGAAACACCAGCAGCAGTGACTGATACGACTTCCCCAACAACCGATGAATGGGATGAAGCGGCGCACGAACCGGACGATATCGCTGAGTTCCCTGAGGCTGAGTGGACGGATGACAGCAGTTATCAAGCTTTGGAAACACCAGCAGCAGTGACTGATACGACTTCCCCAACAACCGATGAGTGGGATGAAGCGACGCCCGAACCGGACGATAGCGCTGAGTTCTCTGAGGCTGAGTGGATGGATGACAGCGGTGCTCAAACCTTAGAGGTGCCAATTGCAGAAGACCTTACGGTTTCCTCATCGGCAGACGCATGGGATGAGTCTACACAGGCACAGGACGTTGCTGCCGAGTCTACCGAGGCTGAGTGGACGGATGACAGTAGCTATCAGACTTTGAAAGCGCCAGCAACGGAGACCACCAAAGATCTCTCGGCGACGGACGAATGGGATGAGGCCACGCAAGAATGGGACGATGAATTGGCCGAACTCCCGGAACCTGAGCCTCAACCGACGACGACCAGAGAAGCCCTGAGCTGGATACAACCAGCTTGGCAACAATTTAGAAGAGTTTGGCAGCGGCTGATTGCGGGTGTCCGTAATCGCATTCCAGCGGCGGCAAAGCTTTCTGATAGTGCCCTCAGCGGCATTCTCGTGGGTATTTTGGTGCTGCTGCTGATTCTGTTGAATAGTGTTCGTCAACCCTCTGTCGCGAGTTCGGCATTGCCCGCAGCGCCTCTCAACCCAGAACCGCCGATCGCGAGCCCGACAGAAAACGCTCCTAGCCCTGCCCCAGCCGGTGATGAGACCACTGAGCCGTTGCTGCAGCCCACTCCACAACCTTCCCCAGAGGTGCCTGCTCTGGAACCAGGAGATGTTGATGTTGATCGTATTGCCCAAATTCAAACGCAGATGACCGACAGCTCCATTTTGAATGCCCAGCGGGTAGTCGACTCAGTGCAGGCCGATTTTCGGCAGAATCAATTGACCCTAGTATTGAACGGTGACTGGTATAGACTTTCGGACTACGATCAAACTCAATTGGCTCAAGCGCTGATGCAACAGTCTCAGGGGCTTGAATTCACCGATTTGGAGTTTGTGACACCCGAAGGTGACCTGCTGGCGCGATCGCCTGTTGTCGGTAGCAATATGGTCATTTTGCAGCGTGAGCAGCCGCCAGAAGTCCCCGAGCCTGAGCGCCCCCGCTATCGCCTGCTGATTGATCGCTAGATCGAGGATGACCTCCCGCAATTCAGATGATGGGCGTTGTCCCATCATTCAGCAGATTCAGGAGGATTGAGAGTGGGTGGATTAATCATGTCCAGGCGATTCATCCCCCACACGAGGCCGATCGCCAACACGCCCCCAACAGCAAATCCGGCCAGCAATAAACCGACAATAAAATTACGCAGCCAGCGTTTATCTGCCTCTAATCGGGAACGCCCTTCTGCCGATAGCTCAAAGGCTGGATCATCCTGATGCCAACGATTGCGCTGGCCTTGAAACTCGGCCTCAATATCGTTAGCGTCGGGCAAGGGGTCGCGGTTGGAGTTGTGAAAAGGAGGCTGTTGCATGAATGTAGCGAAGAACAGAGTGCAGAGTTTGGAATTCGGAGTTCGGGAAAACAGTGCTGAACTTTACTTTGCCAAGGCGCAGATAAGTGACGCTATTCAAAAGCGGCAGATTATTTTCAGGGTCATGAGAACGGCGATCGCCACTTACTTTTCATTCTGAACAGGATTCTCAGTCACGACCTCTGCGGTAGGGAAACTTAATTTTCCGATGAGAGCTACTGTCATTTGTCCAGCCCTTGCCGCTCTGGTGTTCTGTGGCACAAGTCGCGATACACCTCCAGAATCTGCTCCTGCTTGCTCCCTTGCCCATCACGGAATGGTCTGCAAACTTACGCCGTTGTGTACTA
>CAZLYS010000536.1:0-4236 GCA_964563415.1 uncultured Halomicronema sp. | reverse complement strand
CTTGGGCAAATGGTCAAAAGCTCGCCAACGATTGCGACCCATGTCAAAGAAATTGACGGCCGGCTGTTTGAGAAACGGGGCGGGTTCATCTTGGAGCCAATGGGCAAACCATTGCACCTGCAGACGATCAATTGGACTATTGGCAGCCACTCCAAAATTGCGATCGCCGGCCTGTTGACTCCACGGCAAATGGCCCCAAGGCCCAATCCACAATGGCTGGGGAAATTGACTGCGCACTGACATCTCTTGATATAGCCGCACATCCCCCCGCAGGTAAGGGTCAAACCATCCACCAATATGAAACATGGGCAAGTCGATTGCCGCTAATTGGGGAGTCACGGTTTGCCAATAGGAATGAGTCGGTGGGTATTGGCACCAATCATGAAAGAAAGACTCGGGCGCATATTGCTTGAGCACGTCTGGGCAGGCTGGGGTAGGGTCATGCACGGGCAACTGCCGTGAGGCTCGGTAAAGCGCTTGAAAAGCCTCTTGATCGCCTTTGAGTCGAGCCGTTTCGGCAGCCAGCTGGATGGCCCAACCCACGCCCGCTTGAAGCAACAGGGCTCCCTGCTCATAGGCCCAATCTTCACCGGGGTGATATCCCACCATCGCTGGCGCGATCGCCTTTAAAGCCTTGGGAACTGCCTGAGCCGCAAAGAGCTGGGTCATGCCCTGATATGAAAAGCCATACATGCCCACGCGGCCATTGCTATGGGGTAGCCGCGCCGCCCATTCCACGGTGTCAAAGCCGTCCTTAACCTCGTGGGAAAAGAGCTGAAACTCGCCCTCAGAAGTCCCTCGCCCCCGCACATCTTGGATGACGACAATAAACCCGTGAGAGGCATACCAACTGGGATGCGCATATACCACAGTAGAGGCGATCGCTCGGCCATAGGGCTGTCGCATCAACAGTACCGGAAAGTCACCAGCCGCATCAGGACGATAAACATCTGCGTCTAAGCGGACACAATCCCGAGTCAAGATCGATACGCTTTCTTTCGGTAGAACTGGATACCTTAACCGCACAAATGCCTCAGAGCCGATTGACCAAGAAGTTTTCTACATCACTTGTCGATCACGTCGATAAACCAGAGACCTATCAACGCAACACAGTGCTGCGGTCTGCATGAATGACGCAACAGAGAGATGCCAAATTTAAACAGCGCTCCCATCAAAGGCAGCCTTCTTAAACTTACTACTTGGTCAAATCAAAATCGGGCAGTTTTCGTTCAGAGGGGAGTCAAAGCTGCCACATTACTTTCGGTGGCTCAAGGCTCTGAAGTCTTGCGCAGCCACTAGAGCAGTGTTTGATCAATCAGAACCACCCCAAGTCCAACGAGGATTACCGTCGCGCAAGCCGCCGAATATCAGCGTCGACGTAAAACCATTCGCATCCGGGAGACCCGTCATATCCAAAACGGCGGTGACTTCACCATCAGCCAACTGGATCTGCAGATAGGAATGACCGGCGTAGGTCTCATCATCAATGCGGTTGATGATGGCCGACCCTTCACAATTACGAAATTCTGGCTTGAGGGTCGCCACCCAGGTAGTGCTAAAAGTATCAGCATTAGCCACCCGAACATTAGTCGCGATGTCTCGAAGTTTGATCATGCCGTCTCGGGCATAGCTGCCTTCTGTATAAGGACGAGGGGTTTCGTGGGCGATGAGCTGAGCGGGGCAATGCCCAGGCAAATCTAGGGTTGGTAAAACGTCCAGTTCGATAGTGGTCGCTAAAGCCGCTGAACCGAAGCCCGTCAGTAGGCTCATCGGGCCAGCCCAGAGCAGCGATCGCCAAATCGGGGGTGTTTTCATGTTTATTGATGGGGGTTAACTCTTTACCATCCACATCCTTAGCGGCTAAGTTTACGGAAGCATCTTCCGAATCTTCAATTTTTTTTAGACAACCGATTTTCTCTTGACTGCATACCGAGTAAAGTCTGGGGCCGAGAAGGATTGTCAGATCAGAAATTCAAAGCGATCTAGGAGCGGTATTGTTTCCCATTGATGGACTGCAATAAAGCAATTTAGCAAAGGATATGGCGATGCTAGCTGGACTAATCACAAAAGCGATCGCTGTGTCATACCGATTCTCTAAAATCTAGCTACACATCCTTATCCCCTTCGCGCCCTTGCTCCCATAGCCCTCCACTACAATCTGTAGCTCTATTCTGGAGAACTGGTATCAGTCAGCCTTTCCTCCACGATGCAGAGCAGTGGCAAGGCGCGACCAGCAAGCTTGAGGATTCCAGGCACCGACCGCCAGACATCCCAACGACCGCCAGCCATCACTTGCTGAGAAAAATTCGGAGCGTTAGATCTCTTGAGCAACTAGACCTTAGACCTTTTGCATCAATGCTGAACGCCCCCTAGATCCCCCAATACTGGGGGACTTTCGAGCCCATAGTAGGGACATACAGAACCTTCAAGAGCAGTTTCCCCCAAATTTGGGGGACGGAAGGGGGCCTTATTGTATTCGTGCAAGCGGTCTCTTGATTGCCAAGCTCCGCAAGGCTCTACCGTTCTCATGAAAGTATTCTGCATAGCTAGTGACATACTCTGATTCCACCGCCCAGCAACCACTCTAGGGCGACAGCTCAGTCTATAACGCTGCAAAGAGTTGGCCCCATCGCGCTAGCGAAACAAGTCCTCTTCAAAAATATCGGCAAGCGCCTCTAAAGGCTCCAAGATTTCATAGAGGCGATTGTAGGTTTCGACCAAGCGATCGCCCCGCACCATTAACTCCGGCGTGGGATAAGCCTGCATCACCTCTAGTAACGTGATCTCATTATCGTCAGAGGCAGCGGTAATGAGGGCAGAGCGCAGGGCTTGACGACCACCATTGCCAGAGGCAGGATGAATTGTTTCACCAATTTGATCCAACACCCATTCGCCCGGCAATGAGTTGAGGGCCAAATCTAGCACCACGAGATTCACCGGGACAGAATCTGTGAGAGTCGTTTGCACTGCTGCAGGTTCTTGATTGGCTAACGTGAGTAATTCTTGCAGTTGCCCAGAGGGTTCGCCAGTTTCTGCTAACTCTTCTAAGTCTGTAATGGGCACCTGCATCGAGACAGGACCATAAGTGAGCACAATTTTTTCTGCGGCGATCGCCCCACTACTACTGCCTAACAAGCCAGCGACCAACCCCACAATCCCGGCGACCCATGCTGTCCGTGTGACTTTCATTCCTTCTCTCCTGGCGATCGCCGACCGCTGATTCGCGCGATCGCTAAGCCGATAACAACAACAGCGCCACCCACAATAGCAGCAACTATCCCAAGACTAGACGTGGAATTCGGAGCTGGAGTTTCCGAAGTTGGCGCAACTGCCCCTGCCAGTTCGTCTGCAGGAGCGGTAGTTACATCACCATCAGCGAGTTCAGAGTCAGGCGAAGCAGCCTCCTCAGTTGCTCTCGGGGGAGGCGTTCCGGCCCCTCGGCTCGCGACGATGACTGCAAAGCGCAACTCAAAGTCAGAAAACTGCTCTGCGGACTGAGGTTGGCCCGTCAACACTAGTTCATAAGCCCCCACATCGGGAAACGTCACCGTTGCCCCCGGAATATCTTGAAAGCCTTCTGCCGACACTGGCGTCAGCGCTGGCGAAACCACCACTGTATTTTGGAGATCGTAGAGAGTCAGCTTACAGTCGCAATTTTCTAAAGGAATCACCGTGCCCCCGGCTTGCGTCAGGGCAAACCACAAATCTGTCGGTTCTCCGGCGCGGGCGATATCGTTGGGCTCAATGTGTAGAGTTGCGCCCACATCATCCGCAATCTGCACGTCATGGGCCACGGCAGGTGGCATGCGGATACCGCCAAGCAGTGGGATGATCAGTAGCGCACGCTGGAGAGATAGTCGGGGCATCAGACCGTTAATGACATTGAGACGTTGGTGGCTGGGCGGGCTGCAATGGCTTGGCGGCCGGGGTATACCACTGCTTGAGATTGAGGAGTTGCCAACAGTAGGGCGATCGCGCCGCCATCACCAAGCACAAACTGCCTGCCAGTAAACCAGAATGGAGTAGAGGGCGGCCCTGCAGTTGCAAACTACCGAGATAGCTCGACCCAGCAATAATCGTGTGTAGTCCCCCTAGCAGCAGCACCGGGACACTCAGCAAATGGAGCGATCGCCAGGCTTTGCCCATCCGTCGCTGGGCAGTGTCGGTACTGGTCAGCGTGAGCGGTACCATCAGCCCCAGAGCAATGATCCCAGCCACCATGCCCCACTGATGTTG
>CAZLYS010000535.1:0-4239 GCA_964563415.1 uncultured Halomicronema sp. | reverse complement strand
TGATGGCTTCATTGATTTAGAAGTGGTCGTTTGTATAGTTGTGAGTACACTTGAGAGTGCATCTGTACTCTTGAGGTCTGCACGATGGTGTCAGTATTGCACTTGTCGGATATTCACATGGGCAGTGGTTTTGCCCATGGGCGGATGAATCCGGATACGGGCATGAATACCCGACTCGAGGATTTTGTGGCGACTCTGAGTCGTTGCATTGATCGCGCGATCGCAGAGCCTGCTGATCTGGTGCTTTTTGGCGGTGACGCCTTTCCGGATGCAACCCCGCCGCCGCTGGTGCAGCAAGCCTTTGCCGGACAGTTTCGGCGATTGGCGGATGCCGGCATTCCCACGGTGCTGTTGGTGGGCAACCATGACCAACACGCTCAAGGTCAGGGTGGCGCCAGTCTGTGTATTTATCGAACTTTAGGAGTGCCAGGGGTGATTGTGGGCGATCGCCTCGCCACCCATCGTCTCGAAACCGTTAGTGGCCCTATTCAGGTGGTGACGCTGCCCTGGCTGACTCCCTCGGTATTGTTGACGCGCCCAGAGATGGAAGGATTGTCGATGGCTGAGGTGAATGAGCAACTGCTAGAGCGGCTGCGCGTTGCGCTGGAAGGGGAAATTCGTCGTTTAGATGCGAACTTGCCGACGATTTTATTGGCCCATCTAATGACGGATACAGCGACTTTTGGTGCCGAGAAATTCTTGGCCGTAGGCCGCGGCTTTAACGTGCCGATGGCGCTGCTGGCCCGTCCCTGTTTTGACTATGTAGCGTTAGGACATGTTCACAAGCACCAGATATTGTGCGAGTCGCCGCCGGTCGTCTATCCCGGTAGCATTGAGCGGGTGGATTTTAGTGAAGCAGAGGAAGCTAAGGGATATGTCTGGGTGGACGTTGCTAAAGGCCAGACCACCGTGGAGTTTTGTCCTTTGCCGGTGCGTCCGTTTCTCACACTAAAGGTAGATTTGATCAAGGCAGAATCTCCGCAAAACAAACTGTTGCAGGCAATCGCTAAACAACCGATCCAAGATGCAGTGGTGCGCCTAATGTACAGTGCCCGCCCTGACCAAATTGATGAATTGGACAATTCGGCTTTGTACGAAGCGTTGTCTGCGGCCCACACTTATACGATTCATCCGCAGATGGTGTCTCAGCAGTCGCGATCACGGCTACCTGAACTGACTCCCAGCAACAGCCTAGACCCGATTGCCGCGCTACAGACTTATCTCAACAATCGTGAAGATTTAGCGGAGCTGGCTCCTGAGATGACTGCTGCAGCTAAAGCTCTGATGGCAGATACCCCCTTTGAACAAGAGGCCTCTGAGACAATGCTCGCAGCAGAGACCAGTCCAGAAGACGATGCGTCACAGCAACTGCGATTGCTGTAATGATTTTCGTCGCGCTGATTCCCTGCACTCCGAGAGCGGCGCTCTGTCGCTCGTCCACCGTTCCCCTGGCTCTCTGCTTAAAATAGACCCATTCCCCGTGAACAACGAGGCCTGTGATGCAAGATGCGATCGCCGCTGCCCTAGAAAAAAAGGACCTTCGGACAGCGGCAAAGTTACTACAGCAGTGGAAGCAGCAAGACGCTAAAGATCCCAAGTTTTTGTTGATGGTAGGACAATATCAGGAAGCGGCAGAACGATGGGAGCAAGCGGAAAAAGCCTATTTGACTATTTTGCGCCAGGTCACCAGTTCTAAGCTGATGTCTCAGGCCCGACAGGGAATTCAGCGGGTGCAAGCCAGTATTGCTCAAGCTAAAGCACAGGCGCTAGAAACAGCGCGGGCCCAGCCAGAGGGTCAAGCGCCTGGTCTGATGTGTTTAGAGCCAGTGACCGGCGAACAACGGCAGGCTGCGGCTCAGGGGCTGGCTAAAGTGATGGGCATTGATGCTTATATGGCGCGGTTACAGGTGCCTAGTCGCGGTTGGCGACTGTATCGAGTGGGGCCGGTTGGTGATTTGCAATATTACAGTCAAGCGCTCACAGCTGAGCAAATGCCGGCCTTTTGGGTCAAACAAGCTGATATTAAAGGACTGCAAGTCTTTCGAGTGCAAAACTTTCAGCGTGTCCAGCCCCAAGCAGAAGTGATTTGTCTCAATGTGGATGGTCAGGTCGGGGCGATCGCGTTTGACTGGTCTGAGGTGTCACAAATGGTGATGGGCCAGATTCCTTTATTTGAGTCAGTGGTCGATATTGGGGCCTGGGGCAAACTCAAGCGAGCAGAGAAAACCCAGGATTACGCCGAAGTGATTGATCTGCACTGCCATAGCCGTCGCTGTATTCTGCGGCTGTGCGATCGCACTTATGATTTTCGTAAGGGGAATCCCCTGCCCAATGCGGATGCGATTCCAGATAAGGGGGTGTCGATGCGACCCCAGTGGCAGGCGCTGGTGAAGTACGTGCGCGATCGGATGCAGGGACCGATTCATGAGGGGTTTACGAAATTCGGGGATAGTGCGATCGAGTTCATTGACCTACTACCCCCGCTGAATCCTCAAATCGACATTGCCCGCGTTAAGGAAAGTAGCTGGGATCCTGCTTTTCATGTGTATAGTGGCCTGCATTTCGTGCGCTATGCCGAGGCGACAGTAACTGCATCCGCTAAATGACAGCAGTTCTGCGAAGCTTAGAGTGTGGACAGCGCATGAAGTATCAGTGCTTTAGCTTTATCTCTGCATCTTGCGTCTAGATGTTCCAATCTCATACTTGTGCCACTATATCTGGAATTTGCCACCCACCTCCTATGCAAATCAAAAAGCAAACCATTGGTCTGACCGTGGACGATAGCCTGATGCGGGTTTATGTGGCTAGTCCTGAGCCAGAGGGACAGTATCCTGGCATTTTGTTTTATTCCGACATTTATCAGCTGGGGCGGCCCATCACGCTGCTGGCCGATCGCTTAGCTGGCTATGGTTACGTGGTGGCCGCCCCAGAAATCTTTCATCGGCTAGAACCGATTGGCACCGTGATTGAACCCAATGACCTGGGACGGCTCCGGGGCAACGACAATGCTCGTCGCACCGCGATCGCTGAGTACGATGCCGACGCCGACGCTGTGTTGAACTGGCTCAACTTGAATGCTGGTGTCGCTAAGGGACAGCTAGGCACCATGGGGTTTTGTATTGGCGGGCATTTGGCGTTGCGGGCGGCTCTGGATATCAGGGTCAAAGGAGCGGTGTGTTGTTATCCCACCGGTTTACAAAATGGCAAGTTGGGTCGGGGAACTGCCGATACATTGTTGCGGATGGGAGAAATGTCAGGACACCTGTTGACGATTTTTGGCAGTCTTGATCCCCATGTGCTGCCCGAGGGCAGGGAGCAGATTTTGACGGCGATCGCCGCCACCGAGATTGCTCACAAGACTTTGCTGTACGAAGCCAACCATACGTTCATGCGAGATGACGGCTACCGTTATGACCCGGCAGCAACAGACGCAGCCTGGCAGGAAATTATCACGTTCTGGCAACCGATATTTGGATAAATAGCTTTTGGTGTGGCATCTCTTCTGGATGAAGCCATATCGAATATCAGCTTTTTTGAGCTTTGTATTTATCTTTGAAAAGGGCCTGTTGCTGTTTGTGATCGACGATGGGTCGAGGGTAGCCTACGCGATCGCGGTTGCTATCAGCAATTTTGCCCGTAACGAGTTCGGCAGTGTCGAGGTGGCGAATTTCCGGAAGCCACTGACGAATGTACTCGCCATCGCGATCAAACTTTTGAGCTTGGCTGGCGGGGTTGAAGATGCGTAAAGGCTTGGGATCCATACCGCTAGAGGCGCTCCACTGCCAACCGCCATTGTTTGCCGATAAGTCGCCATCAAACAGTTTTTGCATGAAATATTTCTCTCCCCAGCGCCAATCAATGATCAGATCTTTAGTGAGAAAGCTCGCCACAATCATGCGACAGCGATTGTGCATCCAGCCCGTTTCGTTTAACTGGCGCATCGCCGCATCCACGATCGGATAGCCAGTCTTGCCCTCACACCAAGCCTGAAAGTGATCGGTATTATTTACCCAAGGAAAATCCTTAAAGGGCTGGCGATATGGCCCATCGGCTAACTCTGGAAAGAAGTACATGACATGTTGGTAGAACTCGCGCCAAGCCAATTCTTGTTGCCACGTGCGGACGTTTTTGCGGGTTTCATCGCTCCGGCAGCGACTATAAGCGGCAGTCGCTGCTGCCCAAACGGTGCGCATGCCGATCGCACCAAATTTCAATGCTGCACTGAGTTTCGAGGTGCCA
>CAZLYS010000534.1:0-4252 GCA_964563415.1 uncultured Halomicronema sp. | reverse complement strand
AATACAAAAATTGGATGACAGGTCTTCTTGGGATTGATTGAATTTGATCAGTAATGTAAACGTGTGATCCCTTCCGGATCATTCTTCTACATATCCATAAATCTAAATAATGGAACCTCCTCAAGGCTCTTTTCATTAATCTCGAAGAGATTCTACTATTATTAGCTTCATCAAGATAAAGACTGACCCCATAGGGAGTCATACATAAGGAGTGCTTGTAGGTTCGTTTATTATTGATCGCCTACTTAAGGCTGAACAAGAAAAGTATTCATCCAATAACATCGTTATAATTTATACCTACAATAAAAACTGTGGGATTGGTTCACGATCTTCATCAAACACTTTCAGCATCCCATCATGCATACCCGCTTCCATTCAATTTCTCCCTATATTTGTAGCCTTAGCAAGAGCATTATATGAGTGAAAGTGTCGTTCAGCGAAAAGTAGCCAAACTGATCCAGCAGGAAATCGGAGATATTCTCCGGAAAACAGATATTGCCGCCTCGGGGGTACTGATTACCGTTACAGTCGTTCGGGTCACCAAAGACCTCAGCATTGCCAAGGTCTATTTGTCTACCTTACCAGATAGTAGGCTACAGGAAACGGTTGATAGCCTGAATGAGAATGCCTGGGATATCCGCTATCAACTAGCTGCCAGGATCAAGAATAAAATGCGTAAAATGCCTGAGCTACGTTTCTACATAGACGACTCATTTGCTGAAGCAGAAAAAATAGACCAGATTTTTCAGGATATAGACATCCCGCCAGCTGAAGACGAGGACCAAGCTGTATGAATTTTTCCCTATTCATAGCCAGACGGTATTTACTCTCTAAAAAGAGCCGAAATGCCATCAATATCATTACCTGGATAGCCATCACAGGCATAGCAGTGGGTACAGCTGCCCTGGTATTGGTAATGTCCGTCTTCAATGGGTTAGCAGGCTTTATTGAGGATCTATATGCTGCCTTTGACCCAGACCTGAAAGTGGTAGCTACACGCGGCGTAACTTTTGAGGAAAACGAGAAGCTATGGGAAGCTATAGAACAGCACCCTGATGTGGCTACGGTAACACGCACCATAGAAGGGCAAATCATTCTCTCATATGTGGGTAATCGAACCTTTGGCCTACTAAAAGGCGTGGAACCCAGTTTCACAGAGATCAATCCCATAGACGATTATCTCTACTTTGGTGACTTTAACTTCAAGACAGACTATGGAAGAGATGGAATCATAGTAGGAGACATGGTTTTCCGTAGACTACATGGGAAATGGGATGATGAACAACGCCCTATTTGGCTTTCCTACATCCCACCTAATGCTCCCACCAATCCCATCAAACTGGCTGCCTCCGTGCAAACAGCTCCGGTATTTCCTACGGGTATATTCGGGGTCCAGAAAGAATACGACGAAAAGTACATACTGGCTGACTTCGACTTTGCCAGAACCTTTCTGGAACGGGAGGGGGAGGTGTCTGCTTATGAAATCAAGCTGAATAATCTGAATGATGCAGAAAAGGTTAAAGAGTCTCTCCTCCCCTACCTGCCTGAGGATACAGAAATTCTCACCTGGTACGAGCAGCACAAAACCCTTTACAGGGTGATGAAAAATGAGAAGTACATTAGCTTCCTCATTATTATTCTCATGGTAGCCATAGCCGCTATCAACATCGTAGGGAGTCTTTCCATGATCATTCTTGAGAAAACGCGAGATATATCGGTTCTCAAATCTATGGGAGCTGAAGACAGCCTTATTCAGCGCATCTTCATGGCTGAAGGCTTACTGGTGGGCGGCATAGGGGTAACCATAGGCATGACAGTAGCTTATATTACCGGATTCTTTCAGGAGAAATACGGGATCTTTAAACTAACAGGAGGAGAAAGCTTCGGCAGTTTACCTTTCCCCTTAGAAATGAAGTGGGAGGACTTTGTAGTTATCTTCTTCTCTGTATTAGTACTCTGTATTCTGGCTGCCTGGTATCCTTCTACTAAGGCGGCGGACATAGAAGTCAGAGAGGGATTAAGTCAATAATCGGATCAACATATTCTACCTAGCAAAAGCGCTTAGTATGAGTTTCCCTGAGGGCCTCGAATGGATATAATGTCCCATAAAGCTATATCGTTTCGAGAGCCTCAACGACCTTAGGCGTCAGGCATTCAACTGATTAACAAGCTACATTCAATAACCTATGGCTGTATTCATCACCCTCCTCAGAGGCATTAATGTCAGTGGAAAGAAAAAGATCAAAATGGCTGACCTACGGACCCTACTCACAGAATCTGGTCTAGAGGCGGTGTCTACCTACATTCAGAGCGGAAATATTGTTTGCCAGTTTGACCAGTCAGCTTCTGATTTATCTCAACATATTTCCAGCACCATCCAACAAGCCTATGGCTATGAGGTGGAAGTATTCTCCTACTCTTCTACCTATTTTGAAGAAAGCATTTCTCAAAACCCCTATGGAGAAGATAAAATAGGCAGGTGTTATGTAACCTTCCTTTCTGAGGTGCCTCAGGCAGAATTAGTAACTGCCTTACAAGCGAAGGACTATTCTCCTGAAGAATGGCATCTGGTAGGTGATCGTATCTATTTCTATTCTCCTCAAGGCTATGGTAGGGCCAAGATGAACAACAACTTCTTCGAAAGGAAACTTAAGGTGAAGGCCACTACCCGGAACTGGCGAACAGTTCTGAAGATGAAAGAAATGGCAGAATCAAACTAATCATCGACGGCTGGTTTGATTAAACGCTGAAAATTCCTCATTTTCAAACATCATTGAATTCGTATATGTGTCTTGTTAGCTTTTCATGGAAGCAACGTGCGGACTATCCGTTGATCGTTGTAGCAAATAGGGATGAGTTTTGGGAGAGGCCTACTGCCAGAGCAGATTGGTGGGATGACCATACTGATATTTGGGGAGGAAGAGACCTGCAGGCAGGCGGTACTTGGCTGGCAGTCCATAAAGTCCATGGCAGGTTTGCCTGGGTAACCAACTACCGTGAGCCTATAGAGAAAAACAGTGGGCATCCTTCCAGAGGAGAATTGATTCCAAAATTCTTACTGGATACAGCTCCTGTTTCTGCCTTTACTTCCTGGATAGAGACACATGGAAAGGAGTACCAGGGATTTAACCTGGTGTATGGTGATCAGAATGAACTTTGGTATTTCTCTAATAGGCTGGATGAGCCTGTGGCCCAAAAGTTAGAAGCAGGTTTATATGGGCTAAGTAACCATTTGCTAGAGACGGCCTGGCCTAAAGTAGTCTTAGCCAAGGAGAAACTCCTTGCTTATAGTGAAGCAGACAAAATGGATCCGGAAGCATTACTGGATGCCTTAACCAATAAAGAAATAGCCAGGGATGAAGAGGTACCTGACACGGGCATTCCCTTCGAAATGGAAAAGAAACTATCTCCGGTATTCATTGATATTCCGGAAGTGAGATATGGAACCAGAGTAAGTACGGTCATTACTCTGAATCAAGATCAGCAAATAAGTGTTTGGGAAAAAAGCTGGCAAGACCAAAGCATTAAGCATATGAGCCAGACCATTTCTCCAAACAAAACAGAAATACATCAGCCTTGACCTTTAATCAGATACAATGAAAACAGTAAGCCATTTCCTTCTGATCATCAGCTGTCTTTTCATCGCCACCCAACCCGTACTAGGCCAGGGAATGGAAGCAGACGCTACCTCTGCCACAGACGCCTCCTCCGATGAAAGATCTACCATGCTCTTCCTGGAAGACGAGCCCATAGAAATGGTCCTGGAAGCTGACCTTAAATCCCTTTTCAAGAATAGGTCAGCCGAACCGGAATATCAGATCGCCAGCATACAGTATAATGATCCGCTCAAGGGAGACATTACCATTCCGCTCAAGATCAGGTTGAGAGGAAATTTCCGAAAGAAACAATGCAGCTTCCCTCCAATCAGGTTTAACTTTCAGAAGAAGACCGTCAAGGGAACGGTATTTGACGGACAGGACAAGCTCAAACTGGTTACCCATTGCCGTTCTAAAAAGGAATCTTACCAGCAGTACCTCTACGGAGAATACCTGGCTTACAAAACCTACAACCTGCTTACTGACTACAGCTTCAGGGTAAGGATGGTGAAAATCACCTATAAGGATACGAGCGGAAAAATGAAGGACCTGACGCGTTATGCATTCTTCATAGAAGATGAGGGTGCATTAGCTTACAGGCTGGCATGTAGAAACCTGGATAGGAAAAATGTGCATCCAGACCAGACCATCAGAAA
>CAZLYS010000533.1:0-4253 GCA_964563415.1 uncultured Halomicronema sp. | reverse complement strand
TTGACAAAGCTGCGCCTTTTGATGAATTTATTTATTTAGATGCTGACACTTTAGTTATGGGTCCTTTGCGACCTTTTTTCGATGCCCTCAAAGATAATGACGTAGCTGTTTATGACTTTCAATATAAAGATCCATCTCATATTTTTAATTTAAAGAGTAATCGTCTACATACAGTCTTCCCACAAGAGCGAATTGAGCAAGAGATCTTCTGCTCAGGATGCTATGCCTCTAGAAAGAACACTTTTTCCGAAGAAGAGTTGGATTGGCTGGTGTCTGAGCTACAGCAGGGGGACGCTGAAATTCTTTACTTAGGAGCACCTAATCAGTCTGTTCTGAACTACCTGGTGATGAAGAGCAGTCGAAAAGTTTTTAATCTTGCTCATCACTGGACTAAGGAGAAAAGAACTGGAAACTCAGTGACATCTTCTCACTTCGTCAACAAAGACTATATCTTATATGACAAAGAAGCTAGACTAACCTATTTGCACTATATCGGCGTTAGCTCAAAAGTTTTTAGTAGGCTTTGTGCAGGCGAAAATATTGATTTTCCCTATCGAGATATTTTTCTACATTATCGATATCTCAAGACGCCAGAGGAGTGTCCTCAATTTCAAGGCAAAGCTTTTTCTTATAAAAAGCCTAAGAAGGTTGGCCTCTCAAAGAGGATTTTTCGAAAGTTAGGTCTTGCGAAGACATAGACGAGAGGGAATGTGATGAGTAGCGGTGTATACATTGTTGCCAACGATCGGGTTTTCGATCAGACGATCGCTTTCTTAAGTAGTCTGCGTCTGCACGACCCCGAAATCACGGTGTTCATGGTTCCTTTCGATAATAACTATGAAGCCATCTGGCCAATCTGTCGAGATCAGTTTGGCGTTCAAATGTTTCCCGATCTTCCCTTTATAGAGCAACTAACTAGCGATGTTGCTGACGTCTTTCCTAGAGACTATCTTAAGCTACCTAATAAAATGCGTAAGCTCAGTCTCTGGTTTGGGCCATTGGACGAGTTTGTCTATGTCGATGTTGATATTCTGATCTTTCAGAGCCTCAAACGCAGCCTTGAATATCTTCAGAATGCCGACTTTTTCTGCTGTGACTTTCAAGCCAAAGGGCGTGGTCTGGCTGAAGTTTTTACTCCTGTTGTTCAGGAAAAAGGCTTGTTCAGCGAATTGGACTTAAAAGATATCTTCAATAGTGGTTTTTGGGGCGGCCGCAAGGGGATATTTTCTTATCAGGAAATGCTGGAAGTTCTTAAGGAATGTGCCGCTCACCGCGAGTACTTTGACTTTTCTACAGGAACTACTGATCAGCCAATTTTGAACTATTTAGTGCTTAAGTCAATTGCTCGACGAGTAAATATCACTCAAGCAAATGCTGATGAGCCGGGAAGTTGGGCAGGAAGTTCGCATTTTGAGCAAAAGGGAAACCTGCTGTATGACGGCGATCGCCTGTTGCGTTATCTTCACTGGGCAGGACGTCCAATGCGTCCTGGCGGCCCTTACTGGGAACTTTGGGAAAGTTACCGCTTTATGGATACTTCTGAACCCTTGAGAAATCTTATGCCTCCGCCAAAGGCTAACCTGCTAGATCGTCTAAAACGTAAGGTTGTGAAACGCTAGCTACCAATAAAGGACACTCTAAAGATGCGAGATAAAGTCGTTTTTATTTTAGGTATTGGTCGGTCAGGTTCGACGATGTTGGACTTGATGTTAGGCAGTCACTCTGAAGGATTTTCGCTAGGTGAAATCAGTAAACTGTCTGAAATTTACGGTCGTAATCCTTCTCCCAAAAGTTTTTGCCCAACGGGAACTTTTTGGGAAGATCATTTTAGTCAAAAGGATGCAAAATCTTTATCCTTAGGGCTGAGTGGTCATCGTTTACATCGGTTTATTCCCTTAAAGGTAGAACGACTTCTTCGGGAAACTACGCGCACAGATGCTGTCTTAAATCCTTATCTTTTGCTGCATGAGCGAATCCCCCAAAAACTACTCATTGACTCCAGTAAATATCCTGATTGGGTCGCTCAACGCCTCCAAGCTCGTGAATTTAGACAGGGTATGCTCGATTATTACGTGATCCATGTGGTGCGTGATGGTAGAGCTGTGCTGAATTCTTACTTGCGTGCTTATCCTGACCAAACTGCTGAATCTATCAGCCAGCGATGGTTATCTAACTTCATGCAATGCGAACGGGTCTATGAGAGTTTGCCCGCTAATAAGCGACTGCGCCTCCGCTACGAAGCATTGGCGACAGAGCCGACTGCCGTCATGTCTAACGTTTGCAACTTTCTGAATATTCCTTTTGAGCCAGACATGCTGGAATACTGGAAGCACGAGCACTATTACATCGCTGGTAGTCGTAGTGCACGAGCGCTCATTGCCCGTTATCAAAATAAGCCTGTACCTGCTGGGGCCACACAGGTACACGGAAACTACTACGCCGAGATGGATCTCACCATCAAATTGGATCAACGATGGCGTGATGAACTGAGCGAGGAGAAGCTGAAAACGTTTTATGACATTGTAGGCGTTCGCAATCAGCCTTTTGAGTGGAACTAACCGAGCTAGACTATCATTTTCGTGCAGTCAACTCATTTGCTCCATTCTCTCTATGCTGAGACATGTTGAGACAGAAAAATCTCTCATGAGTCTTAACTAAGCGGATGGCATTCTTGTATGCCAACCAGTAGTCTGTTCATAGGCGTAGGCCATTTCGAACAGAGCTTGCTCTTGCAGCACGTTGCCAATTAGTTGCAGGCCAATGGGTAAACCGGATGCGTCGAAGCCACAGGGGATGCTGATGGCAGGAAGTCCCGCTAAGTTGACAGGAATCGTCATCAAATCTAATAAATACATACTCAATGGATCTTCTGCTTTAGAACCAGCGGTGAAAGCAGTGCTCGGAGAGGTCGGGCACACTAGCGCATCGACTTCCTTAAAGGCCGCCTCGAAATCTTGTTTGATCAGGGTGCGCACCTTTTGCGCTTTAAGGTAGTAAGCATCGTAGTAGCCAGCGGAGAGAGCATAGGTGCCGATCATGATGCGGCGTTTGACCTCAGCCCCAAAACCGGCAGCACGGGTTTTGGTATACATGGAAACCAGATTGCCTTCTTCAGCTCTGGCTCCATATTTGACGCCGTCATAACGAGCGAGGTTAGAAGACGCCTCGGAAGGGGCAATGATGTAATAGCTAGGCAAACCGTAACGGAAACGGGGCAGAGACACTGTCTTGACGGTTGCGCCGAGGGCTTCATACTGGGCGATCGCTGCCTTCACCGCCTCATTAACCTCTGGATCGAGTCCTTCGCCAAACGTTTCTTGAATAATACCAATGGTGCGGCCTTTGCAATCGAGACCGGGTTTTAGGTTTTGCGTGTAATCAGGAATCTCAACGTTGAGACTAGTGGAATCTTTAGGGTCATGCCCGGCGATCGCCTGCAGTAAGATGGCGGCATCCTCAACTGTTCGACTAAGGGGACCAATCTGGTCTAGCGACGACGCGAAAGCCACGAGACCATACCGAGAAACCAGACCATAGGTCGGTTTCAGCCCAACAACGCCACACAGTGAAGCCGGTTGCCGAATCGAGCCCCCGGTATCGGAGCCTAATGCGATGGGACATTCATCGGCGGCCACGGCTGCGGCTGAGCCCCCCGACGAGCCCCCCGGTACTCGACTGGGATCCCAGGGATTGCCGGTCACCTGATAAGCCGAATTTTCCGTCGAACTGCCCATCGCAAATTCGTCGAGATTTGTTTTACCGAGAGAGATTGCGCCTAAATCAGCCAATCGCTGAGTCACGGTTGACTCATAAGGCGGCACAAAATTTTCCAATACTTTGGAAGCGCAGGTAGTGCGCACCCCCTTAGTACATAGGTTGTCTTTGAGACCAATAGGAATGCCTTCTAACAGGCCAATGTCGTCTCCAGCAGCGATTTTTTCATCCACCCGTTGAGCTTGAGCGATCGCAAGCTCCCCATTCACGGTCAAAAAGCTATGTATTGTGGGCTCTAATGTCTGAATGCGGTCTAAGTAGGACTGCGTTATTTCGACGGCAGAGCGTTCTTTTTGCGTGAGCTGACGATGTAACTCGCGAATCAGCGACATAACGGGCCTCGGGTTGCGCTTTGAATGGCGGGTGTATTACCAACCTACCAGTATAGGAAAGGACGGACCGTCTTACAGGATGATTTCAGAGTAATGGTCCATGACGCGGGCGCGACACTCCAAACCATGAAAATCGTAGGGTGCCGT
>CAZLYS010000532.1:0-4254 GCA_964563415.1 uncultured Halomicronema sp. | reverse complement strand
CCCCAGTGGGTGGCCATTCCCTATGGGCTTACCCATGGTGACGATGTCCGGCACTACATCATATAATTGGAAACTCCAGAAGTGTTCCCCTACCCTTCCGAAGCCTGTCTGTACTTCATCTGCTATGCATAAGCCTCCTGCCTTCCTTACAGTAGCATAGATTTCCTGTAGGAAATTTTCAGGTAAGGGTACCTGTCCTCCGCAGCTCATGATGCTTTCTGCTATAAAGCCGGCTATATTTCTACCTTCAGCTTGCACAGCCTGGATTAACGTTTCGGCTTCACTCGCATACTGTCTCCCGGCCGTTTCCGGGTCTCTATATGTTCCTCGGTAAGTGTCTGGAATAGGAATAATATGCGTATGAGGAGGTGCCCCAGTCCCTCCTTTCCCATCAAACTTATAGCTGCTTACTCCTACTGTTCCGGTGGTATTACCATGATAACCTACTTCCAGGGCCAGCATATCTCTTTGTCCGGACCAGGTCTGGGCCATACGTAAGGCAAGCTCATTAGCTTCACTACCGGAATTCATGAAGTAGACTACGGAAAGCTCGTCTGGGAAGGTGGCCTGTAATTCTTCTGCAAAGCTTACGATCTCTTCATGCAGATAGCGGGTATTGGTGTTCAAGACAGCAGCTTGCCTATTGGCAGCAGTCACTACTGCGGGATGTTCATGCCCTACATGAGCTACATTATTCACGGTGTCCAGGTACCTTCTTCCGTCTGAGGCAAGCAGATACTGCATATTCCCTCTGACTATGTGAAGCGGTTTGTGATAGGTCAGGCTCAGGCTTCGCCCCATGAATTTCTCTCGTTTTTCTCGTATTTGCTGGGCAGATAGCGGCTTAGAGATAGCTGGAAAATTCTCTTTATGGACAAAGGGAGCCGGATCAGGGCAAATCTGCTTCCAAATATGGGACTCATGCGGGTAGGCCACTCCGGGGAAATCGCCCTCATTGCCCAGTAAGTGCAGCATGAGTTGGAAGTGTAGATGAGGCGGCCAATTTCCATTCTCAGGAAAATCTCCTATTCGGCAAAATTCTTCTCCCGCTTTTACTGTCTGCCCCACGGTTAATCCATCCAGAGATTCTTCTGATAAATGTCCGTAGAGGGAAAAAAAGGTGAGTTCTTCACTTACTTTATGAACTAGTATGATGGTCGGTCCATAGTCCCGTTCAGCATCATTGTTTTTGAAGCTATAGATTTTTCCATCAAGCGGGGCGCTGACAGCTGTACCCGCTTCTGCCCAGATATCAAAGCCGATATGCTCTGTCCTCCACTGCATGCCATTATTTCCTTCTACCTGATAGGCATCAGTGGAATAGAAAGGACGTATTTCTCCATATCCTCCTAGGCCAATGTCTACTTGCATGTCCTCCATCATCCGCTGAACTCTTTTGTTAAAGGTGGTGATTTCCTGGAAATCACTATGATTCCCCAAGTCCTTACTCCCCACACTCAAATCCAGATAGCTAACTATTTTACCTTCCAGGGCTACGACCGGATGTAAGTCCTGACGGTTCTTTTCCAACCAATCATCAAAGTGGGTTCTATTCTCATAGGAAAATATCTCACAAGCATCACAAAAACTTAGGTAAGCAAACTGAGGAGGTACCTGTCTCCACTTACGGAGAAGGTCCCATGCCGGGCGGGCACTTATCTGAAGGTATTCGTTATCTGGTTCTTTGTGGGCATTTTCAGCCGCATGAACGACCGTTAGCAAGAGACGGGCTGCAACCTGGTAATACAATACCTCTAATTCTGCTGACTCTAGGGGGAAAACCTCATGGTAGCCTTTGATCATCTCTAAAGCTGCCCTCAAGGGATCTTCCTTGCCCATACATGCATAGGCGCAGGCAATGGCCAGTTCATTAATGGTATGCGTGTAAAGCGCATCTCCAAAGTCTATGACACCTACTACCTTCGGATCCATGGCCGTTTTCTGCACTAGCACATTGTGCATATGAGCATCATTATAATTGACACTTTTCCGTAAAGATTTCAGTAAAGGAGTTGCGTCTTGCTCTATCCGAGAACAGAAATATTCCACCAGCTCTCTATCGGCTTTATCTGAGACGTAGGTAAAACCTGGCTGAATGGAGAGGACCTGAGAAGGGTCCCACTTATAGTATTTATGTGCCGCCGGATGATCAAAATCCTGTAAGCCCTTGCTCAAATATCCACAGGCCTTTCCCCAACTTTTCAATACGCTGCTGGTCTGTGGGTTTACCTCATCCATCATTCTCCCGTCTATCCAGCTTTGCACCCTCAGCCATCTATGATTCCCTACCTCATCCTGAATCTTTTCATAGCCCTTACCTTCAAGAGAAAGAATGGGTTTGGGTAGCTGTATCCCTAATTCCTGACGGGAAAGATCGGTCATGATCTTTTCCTGAAAGGCTATCTCTTCCTCTTCTGTTCCTACCCTGCTTATTTTCAGGGCATAGGCTTGCCCATCCTCTGCTATCATCCGAAAGTTGAAGTCTACTTCTCCATCCAAAGATTTCATCTTGCCTTTCAGGCCATAGTATTTTTCTGCCAGGCTGGCAGCTTCTTGCTCAGTTATGAGTTGGGATTTATATTCTGTGCTTAGCATGTCGATAGCAGCTTATGGCTTTGGAGCCAAAATTTCACCTAATTCGCCTTAAAAGTAACCCTATGCCTCTTCCTATTCTAAATAAGTCAATAATCCGATTGAAAAGCATTTTCAGCCTTTCACAAAAAAGAATTTTTCTGCTTTGGGTATCTCTTCTTCCGGCTTTCCTAATAGCCCAGAGGCCTTATGAGCTCGGAGTAGACATAGGGGTATTAGACAGAGGAACATTTAATGCTATCACTGATGTAGCTGGTGTACAAGTGGGGCACTCAACCATCATCAAAGGGGATAGTATCAGAACTGGCGTAACTTCCATTCTTCCTCATCAGGGAAACATCTTTCAGGATAAGGTTGCTGCAGCTATTTACCTGGGGAACGGTTTCGGGAAGCTAGCAGGATATTCTCAGGTGGAAGAACTAGGGAATTTGGAAACCCCTATTATTCTCACCAATACCTTAAGCGTACCCACTGCGGCGGACGCCCTCATTGATTTCACCTTTACGTATGAAGAAAATGGTAATGTCAGGTCTGTAAATCCTGTGGTGGGAGAAACTAATGATGGCAGACTCAATGACATTAGAGGAAGGCATGTTAGTAAAGATCATGTGTTTAGTGCCATTAAGGCAGCGGCTTCAGGGAAGGTTGCTGAAGGGAGCGTGGGAGCTGGTACGGGAACCATTTGTTTTGGCTTTAAGGGAGGCATAGGCACCTCTTCCAGAAAACTCCCTGAGAAATTAGGTGGGTACACAGTGGGGGTGCTAGTCCAAAGTAATTTTGGAGGTGTGCTACAGATAGATGGAGTACCTGTGGGAGAAGAGCTATCTCAGTATGCCTTCAGAGAAAGCATAGAAGAAAATGGAGATGGTTCCTGCATGATAGTGGTAGCTACCGATGCACCCTTGGGGTCCCGAAATTTGAAGCGACTAGCCAAAAGAGCTATGCTGGGCCTGGAAAAACCGGTGGTATAGCCTCTAACGGAAGTGGGGATTATGTAATCTCTTTCTCAACTCATCCTTCATCCAGAGTCAGTTATCAGGTCCAAGAACCCCTTACACAGCTTTCCAGGCTCAGAAATGAAGCCATGAGCCCCTTGTTTTTAGCTGTCATAGAAGCTACAGAGGAGGCTATCATAAACTCCTTGTTTGCAGCTACTTATGAGGGAGAAAAAGTAAAGGTTCTCCCCAAAGCGAAAGTGTTAAGCATATTGAAAAAGTATAAGCGTCTAGGGAAATAGGGAATAACCGAATTATATTGCCTTCCGATTTTCGTCAACCAAGGGGAACTAGCGGGGTAGCCTTTGTCTGCTACCCAACACACTATTTACTATTAGGCTAGTAACATATCAGCCTTAATCGCTTCTTGTCATGAGACCACTATGTATGCTCCTGCTCATGGGGATATCCATCTCCTATGCCCAACTTACTGAATTTGATCAATGGGCCCAGCGTGTTAACTGGGACGGAACTACTCCCTGGCAATTTTACATTAATGCTGCCCCTGGTGCCATGGGACCCAGTGCGTTGCCCGTACCCCGAATGCAGAAAGGACTCGTTCAGGACCAATGGGCACTGGAACTAAGGCCAGAATATCATCAGGCCCCTGGTGATAAAACCTATGACCTGTTTTCCCGACTGTATGTACCTGTAGTTAAAGAAAGAG
>CAZLYS010000531.1:0-4263 GCA_964563415.1 uncultured Halomicronema sp. | reverse complement strand
TAACCTGACTTAGTAGGAAAAGTCAGATTTTTAACGATGTGGTTGCTGTGAGGTCAATCACTTTCAACGGTCACTGATTTGTTGTCACTGGAGAAAACCATTACTCTGCTGGTGCAGCCAAACGAGCTTCCCAGGTGCGAACACTGTTATGGACTTTACCCATGACACGACTCGTTGCCCTGAGACCGAGTCTTCACTGCGAGCTTTTAGCGCCCCACCACCACCTCAGCCGGGTTTCTGAGTCGATGCATGGGTGTTCCGGCGCGTTCGTTAAACCGTTTCTGGCAGGCTTTGCAGAATTAATATTGGACGCTATCGCTAGATTGGCGCTGATGAACACCGTTCTTGGATCGGTGCTCACTTCCACAGCGGAGGCATTGCATCATCAATAGCTGGAATAATTGCACACTCTAGTATTTAACCTTCCGCAATTTAGTGGTCAGTACCCTTTGCTAATGCACAATCGATTTCCAGATAGCTATTTGCTCGTCTGTTGCGGCAATGATTGGAAGCAATTCTGACAACTTTGTGGTTCCTCGAGACCCTGGTTCTGTGCAACTGCTGCACCGAATCTGCATATTTTCCCTCTGTGCTAACCAATAGGGATGTAGAGGAAAAATGCTAGTCATTCAAAGGCCAAAGCTCAGGTTGTTTTCAGGCCCAAGCGCGAAAGTGACAACCATTTTCTTCTTAAGCACAATTGATGCTTTTGTCCTTCATTGTGAAACTACAGCAATGAATAACTTTAAGTGGAGAGTTAGGGAGGATTTGCCACAGGATGCCTCTGCTCTGGTTGGTTTGCCCCAACAGGTTTACGGCGACAGCTATTGCGCTCCCAGGGCATTTAATCCTGAGTATTGAGCCGCTACATCGCTATATGTGCTATACGGAGCAAGGCGAGCGAACTTTAGCGATGGCTGCTGGTCAACAGGCTACAGACGATGCTGATGCAGCCATCATTGAACACTTAACTCGTCATGAAGTGGAGGAAGAACAGGGCCACGATGAACTGCTCGTCAAAGACTTGGCGTGCTTGTGGAACACCCATCACTTCACCGCGCGATAACGCCTGGAAAGCGAGCCGGCGGCACCATCCGTGCTAGCGTGGGCAGGAATTGTGACGGTAATGCTGGAGTGCTTTCCAGAGGGGGTAGCTGGCGTTGCTCTCATTGCAAGCCTCTATACCGATTGCATTTGTGCAGGCTTGATTGCGACCAAGCAGATTGCCAATATTGAAAATGCCGTCCGGTTTTGGACTGCCCACTCTAGCGACATTGATGCAAGTTATGCCCAATCTGGCTGTGTGCGCCTGTCACATCTGAAAACACCGACCAATAGAGCATCGGCCACCTTCTTCTATGCGGGTGCCGCGTTAGCGATGTTCGAAGGCATGATCTGGTTTCTAAATGAATAATATCCGTGACATCAATTAACCCACCTATAAGATTTCATTCTTGCTCAGTAACCGTTTACAGAAGGTAGTTGAGTACCCTGCTTATCTGCTCGTCAAAGTGGTTTATGCTACTAATCAAAATTGGTGAGGTGCATTGGCTAGGCACTGGAATTTCCTGACAAGCACATTAGCCTATCCTGTTCGTAGAGCTACAGACTATGCCAGGGTAATTCGTGAGCGAGGAAAGATGGGACAGAATCTGTAGCTGTGATTTAGAACAGTCGATATCAACTGGAGCTTCGTCCTCAAAATTGGCCATGGTTAATATGTATTGCTTGAGTGGATACTCATAATCATGGCAATCGTTCGTGTTGGAGCTGAGTAAGAGAGGGACTGCCTGATGACAAATTCTGAGCAAGTCATTGAACGATTCTCAACCTACCTTTACTTAACAGATTCCGACTCTGGCAGACGTTTAGCACCTAAGAAACTCAGCGATCGCGCCTACCAAAATTTTATGCAAACGTATCTGGAGGTTCAGGGATCAGAGAATGATGTTGAATTTTGGTCGCGCTGGTTTTTGCGATCTCTGCTGTATCCACCAGACATCTATTGGCTGCGAGATAGAAGCGATACTTTGGGGACATCGATATCTGACTGCTGGATTGCGGCATTCATTCAAAATAATCTGTTGTTCTTTTATCTACAGCCCGTTTGTTGGGAAACGGCTTTGAATCTAGACTTAAAACTCAGGCAAGCAGTTCAGACAACCGGCTTTTCGATCACCGACTATTTTAGTCACGCTTGCGAAAGCTCTTTGACTCCCTCAAAACTCTTGAAAACCTTTGACTTCGAATCTGCCACGTCTTTACATGTGTTTTCCAAGATCGTCTTGCAGCGAAAGACGAGGAATCAGGTGGTTAAAGAGCTAAAAAATAAAACCATTAAATTTACTGGATATGGCTTACTCAATAATACGAGTGCTTCCGTAATCGAAGAAGCGCTAAAAGTCTATGGAATATCCTATGATTCAATCTATAGCTATAAACTTATCTGCCAGGCATTTAAAGACTATCTAAAGACTCACCGTAAATCGGCAGAGGCACAGCAAGCTTCAAGGTCACGCACTATAGAGATTGACTCCAAGGCAGCCCAAGCGATCGCTAAACGATTCAATTCGCAAATACGCCGACTCTCCTCCAAAAATATATCAGCGATCTCTGAATCAGACGTCATCAGCTATTTAGAGGTTGCCATCAAGGCAGTTCAGTTGCTCGAAGGGCAGCGCACCATATCGCTAGACGCTTTTGAAAGGGAGCTTCCTGAAGCTGCGAGCGCGTTAGAAGCTTATAGCCCTGAAAGCGCTTTACCAGATGACGAAAAGAGTCCAGCAAAGTCATTGATTTCAGAAGCGTTTGAGGCGCTAGAACCGATGGGAAAATCGGCCTTAGTGTTATGGTTGGGACTGGAAATCAATCAGTCGGACTTTATCGGCGTTTTGGAGGTTGAGCAGCAGTATCAGGTGGCTCGTTGCTTTCAGAAGTACCAGCGATCGCTACTAAAAATGATTGTGCAGAAGGCGATCGAAGGCCCATCTAACACCAGAAATCTATCCTCCATAGATATGAATGCTCTCGGCAAAGAAAAGCTATTTCTCATTAAGGATTATCTGAAGATATTTAGTCATCAAAAACTCTCCCATCTGTTGGAAACTACTCTCTTCAGAGAGTTGAGCTCATCAGAAAGAAAAGCCTTGAGAGAGTGGATTTCACGTCCAGATGTGGGCGCTTATCACCCAACCGATGAGATGGCTGAAGATATCGCGTTATTGCCTGAGCTACTCAAAGCTGAAGAGAAATTTGCCTCAGAAATCGAGACGACGTTCAAATTATCGTTGAAATCGCTGGCCTCAGCCCACGCTAGAGGCAGGAAATTTATTGTTAGCTGGCTTGCCAATAATCAGGCTGTTTTGTAGTTGGGAGGAAGAAGCGCCATGCCCCTAAGCTTGACAGAACTATCTAGCATCTATACAGAGCAGCTTTTTTTAGAACTGACATCCAGCGATCGTGATCGGGCCAAGGCCCAGATACAGAAAAATGACTATCCCAACCATGCAGCCTATTGGAACGCTTACGTGAACTGGCTCTGCCTGGATAAATTGATGGCCTATGTTGATACTGAACTGGCGTTTGATCGAGCAGTTCAAATCTGGCCCACCCTTAGCGACCTGCCACTTTTCTGGAGCATCGTGAACGGGAGTGTCTTACTGTTAGGGAACACGCGTCTGATCCTCATTCCGGCGGAAGACACTGATATGAGTGAGCTGCGGGTTCAGCGCGAATGGCTAGATATCCCTGCTTGGGCCGGACAGCACTTCATTGCGATGCAGGTAAACGTTGCGGACGGCTGGATTCAAGTGTGGGGGTATGCTACGCATTGTCAGTTGCACGAGGGGGGACAGCATGACCCCATTGATGAGACCTATAGCTTACCCATTGAAGCGATTACCGAAGATTTATCGGTGCTTTGGGTCGCAGAGGACTTGGGCGAGTCTGCCCGTTCTGCGACAGAAACGGTTATCTTACCGACAGTCAACGAAGACGTCGTGCTCAATGCGATAGCCGATGCCGATGCCGATGAATATTCGCCGCGATTAGATTTACCCTTCGAGCAGTGGAGTGCCTTCGTTACCGATCCGGCTCGTTTAGAGCGGTTATACCGTCAACGGCTGAGGGCTCAGCAAATCAATGAAGTGACTGCGACCTTGCCAGCGCAGCAAATCACGACTTTAGTAAGTGACTTAGGCGCGTGGCTCAGGCAGGGAACTGCGATCGGTTGGAACGCCCTCAACGAAGTTTTCGATGGCCAGT
>CAZLYS010000530.1:0-4263 GCA_964563415.1 uncultured Halomicronema sp. | reverse complement strand
ACGAAGCGCTGCTCTCCGGCTGTGCCGTCGACGCCAACGGAATCGCGGAAGCGGGGATGGGCGTCCTGACCGAGGACTTCGACCAGGACGGGGATCTCGACCTCTTCTTGACCCACCTGACCGACTACCTCGCCGCTCTCAAAACTGCAGCCGACATTCGCCAAGTCCTGATCATCGGCGGCAGTCCTGAGCGCCCCACTGGCCCCTTCACCTCCACTCTGGATCTGCTCGAAACGGGACTCTTTGAGGGGTTGCGGGTTGGCGTGGCGGGACATCCTGAAGGCACGCCGATGTTAAGTGAGCGGGAGTGCGATTACATCCTTGATCTGAAAAATCAATACGCCCGCGACACCGGCACCGAGATGTTCATCATGACCCAGTGGTCGTTGGATTTGGCGACCATTCACCGCTGGCTCGATCGCATTGCAATCTTTAATACGCTGCCCATTTACTTAGGTATTGCTGGCCCCACGACACCGACCACGTTACTGAAGTTTGCCAAACTCTGCGGTGTCAAAACCAGCCTGCTAGGCTTGCGTCATCAGTCGGGACGTTTAGGCAAGCTGCTCACCGCGCAAACGCCAGATTATTTGATAGAAGGGTTGGCTGGGCGCATCGACCATTTTCATATCTACACCTTTGGCGGCGTCAAACGCTCAGCAGATTGGCTCGCTACCCGCCAAGCTACTATCGCCATCTCGGCATGATTCCATTGCTTCCCCGTACGGGCGCACGGCCGTGCGCCCCAACGTCATGTCTACCAGCGTTTTCGACATCTTCAAAATCGGCATCGGCCCCTCCAGTTCCCATACCGTTGGCCCCATGAAAGCCGCTCAGCAGTTTTCTCAGGGACTCGCCAAAGATGGATTACTGAATCAGGTCAGGGGCATCCAGATTGACCTGCATGGTTCGCTGGGGGCGACCGGACGGGGACACGGCAGCGATCGCGCTATCCTCCTCGGTCTCGAAGGGGAATCCCCAGCATCGGTCAACACCGACCTAGTGGAAGGTCATCTATCCCGCGTGCGCGCCACTGGCTCGATCTGGCTGCTGCGGCAAAATGCGGTGCCCTTTGACGAAAAAACGGACCTGAATTTTCATTGGAGGCCACTGCCCTTTCATCCCAACGGCATGGCGTTTAGGGCGTTTGACGCCCTTGGGGCAATGTTGCGATCGCGCACCTATTACTCCATTGGCGGCGGTTTTGTGGTGGATGAAAATGCTGCCAGCATCGATCGCCTGCAACTGCACCAGTCCCCCGTGCCCTACCCTTTCACCACTGCCGCACAGTTACTGGACTATTGCGAAAAAGACAGCATCGCTATCAGCGACCTCATGTTGAAGAACGAGCAGGTGTGGCGCTCAGAGGCAGACATTCGAGCAGAACTGCTGCGCATTTGGCGGGTCATGCAGGACTGTGTTTCTCGGGGCTGCCATACCGAGGGCACGTTGCCGGGTGGCCTTAAAGTCAAACGTCGCGCTTCTGAGGTTTATCGGCATTTGAAAGAACGGTCCGATTTTTCTTTGGCAGATCCGCTGACGATCATGGATTGGGTGAATGTCTATGCGATGGCAGTGAATGAGGAGAATGCCGCCGGGGGACGCATCGTCACCGCGCCGACGAATGGGGCGGCGGGCATCATTCCAGCGGTGATGCACTATTATCATCGGTTTTGCCACGGAGCTAACGATGACGGCATTGTGCGATTTTTATTGACGGCGGGGGCGATTGCCATGCTCTATAAAGAAAATGCCTCCATCTCAGGCGCAGATGTAGGCTGCCAGGGAGAAGTCGGTGTTGCTTGCTCGATGGCAGCGGGTGCCCTGACCACCGTCCTCGGTGGTACCCCGGCACAAGTCGAGAACGCGGCAGAAACCGGTATGGAGCATAACCTGGGCCTCACCTGCGACCCGGTCGGCGGATTGGTGCAGGTGCCCTGCATTGAACGCAACGCCATGGGTTCTATCAAGGCGATTAACGCAGCCCGCATGGCTCTCAAGGGCAACGGCGAACATTGTGTCCACCTCGATAAGGTAATCAAAACCATGCGCGACACTGGGCACGACATGCACGAAAAGTACAAGGAAACCTCTCGCGGCGGGTTAGCGGTGAACGTCACGACCGTGAACGTAATTGAGTGTTGATCGACAGCATGATGTCAACCAGACCCTATCGACCTTGTCAGGTTGATGATAGCGAGCAAGCTGGGATGGTACCCTGCCTGACCAAGTTGGGGCGATGCCTGCTGAGCTAGAGAGCACCAGTTTTTCGTGGAAATGTCTTTGAGAGCTGTCGGTTGTGACGGCGATCGCATTGACAACCGACAACGAACACAAAAAAGGGTCCGAGAAACCGTCCTTACCAGTTGTTGTCATTATCAGCACTGAGCCCCAAGGAGTTTTGCCCGCATGTCACCTGAACAAGTACAAGGACTCTGGATCTGTTTGACCATTACGCTCTCGATGGTCATCGTTTACCCAGCCGTTGTGTGGGTATTACTTCCTCAAACGAACGCTTAATCTATGCGCACCTGACCTCAGGGTTTAACCGAGAACGGCGATCTCAGGATGGTTTGAAACGCCTGACCAACAAGATTCGACCAACCCTTTTAATCATCAACTGCTTGCTGCCGATTTTCCTCTCCGAGAAACCAGACAACATACTGCTCCTGTCAGCGATCGCTGGCAGGAGTTTTTTTATCAGTTGCTTGCGGGCAGTCAGGGCAGCAAACCTCGGCAATGCAGGCATGGAACCAGGCGATCGTCTCTGCTTTAAACCGATTCTCTAAAATCCAGCTACACACCTTCACCCTTCGCCCCCTTGCCCCCCAGAGCCCTCAACTCCGATCTGTAGCTCTATTCTGAGGAACTGGTATAACAAGACGTTTTGGCGATCGCACCACTCTTCAATAACCCAACCTGATTAAGGTCTACAGGAAACAAACCTAGGAAGATGGATTGGCGGGTAAGTGCGGGATTGGTTGAGGGGCTGGAGGCAGTGGTGGAGTGAGTGCAGTCGGGGCTGACCGTTCACGGGCGGGCACAATATCGTCTATCGGCGTGAAGATGGTCGTTTCTTCAGTGCGCCCCCGCAGTAAGATGCGGCCTCGTTTCTCTAGTAGAAAATGAGTATGCACATACTGATAGGTAGCATCGCTCAACAAGATGGGATATCGAGTATCTCGCGCCATCGTCTTGGTCGCCTCTTGCAAACGTGCTGCGATATTGACGGTATCACCAAAGAGTGAATAGCTAGCGCGATGGCGACTACCCACCGTTCCCCCCACTAGAGTCCCCGTGTGGATGCCGATGCCAAGTTTGATTTGGGGCCAGCCTTTGGCGGCAAATTCTTCATTGAGGTCTCGCAGTCGATCGATAATGGTCAGACTGGTGTGAACGGCTGCGATCGCGCTATGGCGGATGGTCGTTTCTGAGGTTTCGGTTACGAGGCCGCCAAAAGCCGCCATGATGGAATCGCCAATATACTTATCCACAATGCCGCCGTGGAGCATGATGCAGTCAGTCATGACTTCAAAGTAGCGATTTAACCAGGGCAACAAAATGTCGGACGGCAGCTTTTCGCTAATGGAACTAAACCCGCGAATATCGACAAAGAGTAGCGTGGCCCTCAAGGTTTGCGAATGAATCTTGCCCTCGGTCAACAGTTCTTGCTGATGCTGCCAAATGAAATCTGCCATCTCTGGCGAGAGATTGATTTGAAACAGATCCATCAAGGTTTGGCGTTCTCGTTGTTCAGCAAACTGGCATCCAATCAGGGCAAAGACGCTGGCCCCAATGGGCGCGGCGACGGGCAGCCACAAACCCGCCAAAAAACTGGCGTAGACCAGAGCACTCCACAGGGGCAGGGTAGCCAACATGACTAGCAGCCGCCCGCGAACTTTTAACGGCTTTAACATCAGGCTGCTGCCAAATCCGACCAACGCGATGCAGGCCAAGGTCCACCCTAGCGGGAGTCGATGCAAGAAGCGATCGTTTAGCAAGTTGTCGATAATGGCCGCGTGGAGATAGATACTCGCCGTTGGGATGCGGCGCTCAAACGGTGTGCGGATGGCCTCTCTTGTTTCGCCAACTGTGCCGACAGAGGTATAGCCTACCAAGACAATTTTGTTTTGCAACTGGTCGATGAGGTCGCCATCATCATCGGTCAAAACATCGACAAAAGAGAGGGCTTGATGATGGTCTCACCATTGTCCTGAGTGATCACCTTTATTAGCTATGTTTGCAATAAATGTTAGTAAAATA
>CAZLYS010000529.1:0-4265 GCA_964563415.1 uncultured Halomicronema sp. | reverse complement strand
GTTTCCCCCTTTTGAATCAAGCGTTTTAGCTTTTCCTGTAAACCATCCTTAATACTTGCTAGTGCTTCTTGAAACTTTGTGAGACGGCAAATAACGTGCAAATAGCGTTCAGTAGATGTGGCATACACACTGGGTAGCTTTGACGTTTGTTAGACGCAAGCAAAGTCAAGCGTCGAGTGTATGCGCCTCTATCTCATCTACAGATTGCAAGGTGCTATTTCTCTTTCGATATCACTGATACGCGATTGCTGCGTCAACTTCGCACATACCTTTCAGAAGCAAAAAGAATTATTTCAACCGTCTTTGAGCATCCCAACAACACAAGCGGAATCAAGAGTTTCACACATACTCAATGCAAGTTGAAGTCTTGACAGGGAATTTTCTATCACAATGCTGAAGCATAATTTCATGGATATATCGTTATTTCAAAATATCCTTTTCAGGGCGCTTGAAAGAAAAGCAGAAAATAAACTCCTTTCAAAATGAATACATCACCAAAACGGACCGAGGAAGATATCTTTGCAGAACTTTCTAGACTCTGCTTAGAGCCAGGCTTTATCCATGTAATTGCTTTCTTTTCTCTGCGTGATTTTGTGATTAGCTACGGCAAAGAAATGGAAGCAGGAGATCTTGCTAACAACTACTCAGAGAATAGGCTGATGAGATCAGAAATAGCAACTCTAATTGGGCTGGCAATCAAGGGCACTCTCTCTTTTACTGTCCCAAGTGCAGAAAGAATGAGGTCAATGATTAACAGGACAGAAGTCTTGTTGGAAGAGATACATCATTCTATGCTCAGTGTCTTACATTCAGCTTTTAACCCCGAAATGACCAGTTTTGAGTTGGATGAGTTCTTCAAGAAAGCATCTGTATTGCGAGAAGCAATCTTCTATCATGGAGAATCTGCTTATGCTTTTCAGTACCTTGAGTTTTCTAAAATAAGATACAGAAAGGATGATGAATGGCTAGTGTCGCAAAAAGGCTTTTCTATTGAAGAGGCAGTTCAAGTCATTCAAGCTGCAGAAGAAATCATAAGCGAAAAGGTTTCTAGCATGCTTAGCGAAATCAGTGAAGAAGCGTCCGAACAGTGGACAATTCTTCCTGGCTTCAAAATCACTTCAGAAGAATTTGCTGAGCACATAAATAAAACAGATGAGCTTGTCTGCAAAGTTTTAGATGCATTCTCTCTCGCCGATCAAGAAAATAGAAATGAGGATTTTAAATCACTTTCAGACTTCAACTTATTCAATGCTTTTCCCATAATAAAACTAGGGAAAGAATATATAATTCTTATTATTTATTGTCTGAATGAGGCCCTTTATGAGAATCCCTTTTACTGGTTTCAACAAGACAAAAAGTATAGGAATACTGGTATGAGTCACAGAGGGGAATTTACCGAGGAATTCTCCAGAAAAAGACTTGAATCTGTATTTGGTGAGAAAAATGTTTTCTCGAATATTGACATTTTCAGAAATTCTGGAGAGAAGGCAGGAGAAATAGATGTTCTTGTTGTCTTTGCCGATAGAGCAATAGTCTTGCAGGCAAAGTCAAAGAAATTGACGCTAAACGCCAGAAAAGGGAACGACAACTGTCTTAGAGATGACTTTAAGAAAGCTATTCAGGATGCATATAATCAAGGCCTTAATTGTGCCAGATTGATCCAAGACGAGAATCTTAGATTAATTAGTTCAGACTCAGAAGAACTCCAAATAAATAGAAATCTGAGTGAAATTTATATATTCTGTGTGACTTCTGAGAACTATCCTGCGCTAGCTTCTCAAGCGCAAAGTTTTTTGGAGACAATATGTGACGACAGAATACTCCCACCTTTCATAATGGATGTATTTTATTTAGACGTTATGGCAGAAATGCTTGCCACACCTCTACATTTTCTAAGTTATGCCAATAGAAGAGTTCTGCACAATGAAAAAATCCATGTTAGTCATGAAATCAATTTGCTTGGATTTCATCTAAAGGAGAATTTATGGCTAGAAGATAAATATGACTATGTACTCATTCCAGATGAGTGCGGTGCTGAATTGGATGTATCTATGCTGGTTCGTCGTGAAGGAAAACCAGGAAAAAATACTCCTGAAGGAATCCTGACTCGCTATAGGAATACACCATTTCAGGCAATGATCTCACAAATCGAAGAGGCTCCATCTTCGGTCACAATAGAGCTTGGCTTTTTCTTGTTAAAGCTATCTGAAGAAAGTGTCTTTGACTTGAATAAGAGTATTCGAAGAATGCTCAAACTCTATCGCAAGGATAAAAAGGGTCATGATACTACCCTCGCTACCGATAAGCATCATCCAGGGTTGACTATACATTGCAATAAAGAGCCTATAGATATTGCTGCTTCGAAGCTAGATCGACATTCAAAAGTCAGAAAATATATACTACAAGCTCCTCAATGGTTCGGAGTTTGTATTGACTCGGAAACAGGTGCTCTTAGATTTTGCCTTAATCTGAAATATGAGTGGGAGCATGATGAACAAGTTGAGGCATTCCTGAAAAGCTTTAAAGAGGGTAGAGAAATAAGACTTTCAAAACAGAAGCCCCAGGGTTTTGGAAGAAAAGTCCCTGAAAAAATGAGTTCTAAAAAAAAGAAGAGAAAGAGCTAGATTCGCTGGACTTAAGAGTTCTAGAACTCTGGCAACTGTGGCTGATCCAGCATGTGACCGTAGGTTTCAGCCACCATGCGAGTGCTAGTGTGTCCGGCAATTTGTGCAGCTTGTGGCAGCGACCAGCCTTCATACTCAATGCCATGACTTAGCAGCGTATGGCGAGTAGTGTAGGGGGGGCGATACTTGATGCCGGTCTGTTTGCAAGTCTCTAACCACACCCGCTCTCTAAAGTTGTGGTCATCAATGACGCACCCTCTTGCCGTAGTGAACACCAAATCATCAAATTGACTTTCTGGAGAGCGACGGCCCTTTAGCAAAGCAACCAGTCGCGGGGTAAGCGGCAGCGTTCTGATGTTCACTGTTTTGGTTGATTTTCGCTGACGGGCATAGCCTGCTGTCTTGCCATCTTCAGACCGGGCCATTGTTTCAGAGATAGTGACCTGCTTTCGGTCAATGTCAATGTGTCGCCACCGCAGCCCGATTACTTCACTCGGTCGCAAGCCTAGCGAGAGCATGACGTAACAGAAGGCGTAATAGTGGCGGTTATTCAGGTCAAACTTGAGTGTTGTCAAGAACCGCTCTATCTCATCACGGGTACAGGGCTGACGGTTTTGTAACGATAATATCTACATATCATTACTAACTAAGTAGCGCTACTTCTCCAGTAGCAATCCTTATAAATTGGAGGGATGCCAGTGAAGAACAAGATTAGAGAGTTTATCGACGCCAGAGGTCTGTCTGTCTACCGATTCAGGCAAGAAGTCGGTGTTGCCCAAAAGACTGCCTACGACCTTTGCAACAATCCTGATCAGTTGCCTTCGTCCACAGTTCTTAAGAAGATCTGCGACACCTATGAAGTGCAGCCTGGTGAAATCTTGGCATGGGTCAAGCCATTGAAGGAAAAGCGCCATGACTGACGATGAACTCAGACAGCTAATCGAGTCAAACGCCCGTGCCATCCAGGACACCCGCGAGGCCATTGAGTCCAGTCGTCACGAGCGTGAAGCGGCTGAGCAACAAATGCGTGAGTCGCTTGAGTCTAGTCGTCACGAGCGTGAAGCGGCTGAGCAACAAATGCGTGAGTCGCTCGAGGCTAGCCGTCGCGAGCGTGAAGCGGCTCAGCAACAACTGCGCGAGTCGCTTGAAGAAGGCCGTCGTCGAAGTGAAGCCGCAGATCAGCGGCTACGCGAGTCCATTGAGGCGACTAATCAGCACATTCGTGAGTCGATAGACGATACCATTTCGCTCGTTGCCAACTTGGCTCAGCAGTTAGACGAAAGCGACCAAAAGCGGCAAGAGAATGAAGAACGCTTCAATATCCTGCTTGCAGAGGCCAGAGCCGATCGCCAGCGCAGCGATGAACGCGCAGCCACCAATAAAACTGAACACCAAGCTTTCTTACAAAACTTTCAGGCGTTGCTAGCCGAAATTAATGAACGCGCAGCCGCCAACGAAACTGAGCACCGAGCCTTTCAGCAAATTGTTCAGACCCTATTAGCTGAAATCAACCGCATTTGGCAGCGGCTAGCGAGCTAAAAAACAGTCGATAGCGTGCAGATAGCTTGCAAAGCGCAACAACAACGGCTGAAACCCTTGAAAAGTAGACATCCTTCCCCACGTTGACATCGTGGGGGTCAC
>CAZLYS010000528.1:0-4265 GCA_964563415.1 uncultured Halomicronema sp. | reverse complement strand
TTCATGAGCACTCGGCCACGATGAGCCGTGACGGCTTCCAGCACTTAATTGAATTCCTTACCCGGAATATCTGTCTATTAGACATTAGCCAAATGAAACCCTATTACCTGGCTGTCTTCTACTAGACTGCAGGGTTCTCCAATATCTAACATCGTTGATTTCCAGTTGCCCATTGGTTTTGTGGCCTTTGTCATGCAGCGATCGCTGCCCAGTCCCAGAAAGAACCGGAATTCATTTTTCTCAATTAATTTAAGACTTGCGGCTAACTGCCCTCAGGCCTGGGGGCCCCAGGTTACGGTGAAGTGAGCAGATGTAGAGGTTTATTCATGGCGACAGAAACGACCCAATCCCCAGCCAATGTCCCCGAGGAATCCACGACTGTCAGTGACGAAACCAAAGCGATCGTCGAAAAAAGTATGCCGAACGAGTCGGCTGAAGTGAAGCAGAAGTTTGGCGAACTGATTGATGCCATTAAACGACAGGCCACTCGGGAAATCGAATCCGTCGAAAATATTAGCCGGGAGACCTATGTACAGGCGATGGAAAACGCTCAGCAAACCCTCAATCGAGCCCAAACCTTTTTGCAGGCCCAGGAAGCCGCGTTGGAAACCAACGTAAAGCAGGTCCAAGATGAAGCCAGCCAGAAATGGGAAAACACCCTGGCTGATGTCAAGGCCATGGGCGATCGCGTTGATCGGGCTATCCATGCGGCCTGGACGATTTTGACCGAATCGGAAGAATAACCCGTCACCAAAAACGATGGAGTCATTGCAACCTTTTCGGTGGTGCCGAGCTAAGGTAGCGACCTGTCTGGCAGATTGTGTTTTGGTTTTGGCTAGAATGCTCGCTGCCACGCTCCCTCAATAACGTTGTTGACGGCTTTATCGATGCTGTAAAAAAGCTGCGTTCGCGATGATAAAAACCTCGTTGATGTGGTTTTTATCGTCATCAACGAGGTAAAAAGTGAGATCGCCCCTAGGCAAAGGAGACTAGCCTTAGTACGCCAGTTTCAGTGACCATTGCTTCAGGTTGCCAGTATCCAATCGTTGCAGGTCTTTCACCTGTAGCAACCAGTCGCCTTGAATCGGTTGTCCCACTAAGGCTGCCAAGGCAGGGGTCGAGGTCTGGTCATAGGTCGTTCTCAGATCGTCTTGAGAGCCTCCTGACATATTATGTAGCGTGACGCTGCGACCAGAGGGGGTCACAATGTCAACCAGCAAGTCGCCAATGTAAGTGTGGGAGATCGCCACGCCAACCGAGATTTCCTTGAGCATTCCCGATTCAGCGATCGCAATTGAGCTGGTAATGCCTGTCGGTGTATTGTCAGGAATTGGCAGGTTCGGGCTCGCTGCCCCTTCGGCAACCTGTCCTGCTGGTTCATACTCAATTTCGAGGCTCCAGCGATTGAGCCGGCCGATATCGCGGGAGGCCAAGTCCCGTACGTTCAAGTGCCAGTTCCCCTTGAGCGATTCGCCACTCAAAGCAGACAGGGCGAGCATTGAGGTTGAACTGTAAGTCTGTTGCAAATCTCGTTTAGCGCCACCTGAGCGGTCATGAAGCATCACTTTCTGACCAGACGGAGACTGCAATTCCACTTGCAGATCGCCGATATAGGTGTGGGTAATATCGACACTGACCTTCAGGGCTTTCACTTGACCAGCTTGGCGAATGGTGGTCGAACTGCTGATTCCTTCAGGCTGTTTGTCGGGAATCAGCAGGTCAGCCGTCACGTCTTTTCTGACGACGTTGGAAGGAAGGATTGTCCCGACAGTGAGGCGAATCACCTCACCAGGTTCGGAAATCTCAGAAACGGCGAGTCCTGAATCAGAACCATCCCAAGCCCGAGTTGAAGGATTGGTGGCATAGGACAGCGCCACACCCGCTACACGACCAAATAAATCGCCGCGATCGCCACGGTTACGGTTGTTCTCCAGATCCAGGTGACCGTCGGCTTGCAGCAAGGCACATTGGTAGTGGCGATTGCGGGTTCCCTCCTGCAACTCATTGGACCCCAAAGTATCGCAGTGATAGACTGCCAGTCCGCTATCGGGGAGGTAAGCATCTAAGCCCTGTTGGGTGCGGTTTTCGATGATGTAGTATTCGTTAGCCTGATGGGTTTCATGCTTCATCAGAGTTCCGTAGTCGCCCTGTTTGGCTTCATACATCCCGGTCCCGTTCAAGCGAATTCGGTGATCGCACCAACCCACCAAATCTCTTAAGTAGGCGCAAATCGGTGCTGGTGTACGACCGCTGTTGAGATGGTTGCCAGAGGACATCAGGCAGTAAAGTCCCATGCCGCTACTTTTTTCAAAATCACCATCCCGATTGCCGTAGTCATACAAGTCTGGGAAGCGACACAGGAGATGTCCACTTTCGTGACAGAAAGTCCCGATGCTGAGGTCGACTCGCGTACGACCCAGACTTTGAATCGTGTAGTAATGAACTTTCATGCCACCGTAGTTGAGGTTGAGCTCAAAGTTATGGGGCCAGAGTTCGCCTTCATACACAGTCCGTCCGGCATACATGAAGCTGACTGCATCGACAATGCCTTGACCGCGTGAGTCAAATTGGGATAGATCGACCCCCAGTTCATTGACCACCTTGTCGAGGGCTTCCCGACAAAGCGAGTTCTGGATGTAGTACCGCTGATTCTGGCTCAGTTTAATCGGTCCTACGACCTGATTGGAGTAGTCCAATTTGCCATTGGACATCAGATGGTAGTATTCGCGAACCGAGCAGAAGTTGCCGTTTTCTTGATAGTTGGGGGCGTTTAACATCTCCTCAACATCGGCAGCCGTCACTGCACTGGGGAGGTCAGCAAATTCTACCAGCACCGTCAAGCCGCGAATGTGCCCCTCACTCACTCGCCGCCCTCTCAGCAGTCCGTTGTTAGGCCCCAGTGTCCTGGCAATGTTGGCAGCGGCAGCGGGTTCTGGCGGTCGCAGAGCGGCATACCGTTGAGCAAACTTCTCGTTGCGCACCGTTGCTGATTCTCTCAGTCCTCGCCGAAGGTCAGATGGCGGACGCTTGGCGAGGGAAATGCCGCTGGAGGCAAATTGTCCATCCAGTAAGCGGGCATAACAGTAGAGGCCGCGCTCGGGATCGTAAACGACCGTGTAACCGTCCTCCGTTTCATAACGGGCATAGAATTCATCGCCGAAAACGACCAATTCGACGTCAGATCCATTGTCTTGTTGGAAGATTAGGGTTTCACCAATGATGGCACTCATGATTTTCTCCTTACATCAGTTTGAATTTGCTCTATAGGTTGGCTGAAGGTCTTAGTTAGGATCGATGTCACTCTCAGAGGGTCTGAGTTGGGAATAGCGTCTGGAAAATTTCTCGTGCTGGATCGGGGCAGCTTCTTCAAGATGTGGCTGTAGCCCTGTCGACGGGGGTTCTGAAATGACAATTCTGCTGGAAGCAAACTCGCCTTCTTGCAAGATGGCGTAGCAATATTGCCCTAGTGACTCGTCATAGATGACGGTGTATCCTTCTTGGGTTTCGCGGCGGGAATAGAACTCGTCGCCAAAAACCCTCAGTTCAACATCAGGCCCATTTTCCTGGGGGAAGCTTAACGTTTCACCAAAGATGGCACTCATGATTGACTCCTGGTTTAGGTTTAAGCGATCGCTCCTTGTCGGCTTATATAGCGAGCCGCAGTTTGCTCCGGTCACTCGGAATTGTTGAAACCCATTGATGGCAAGCCTTTCAATTCCGCATTCCGACCTCGGCATTCCGCATTCTGCTATAAGAATGGCGATCGCATTTTTTACACAATCAGCATCCTGACGTTCAACGAATGCGGAGAATGCCTAACGCACTACCGTCTGCAGAAGCAGTATCGACCCGGATTCTGTAGATGTAGTCTCCAGACAACCAACGGCAACTGGCATTATTCACAAAGGGCACAATGCGGATGGAATAGAGCCCATCACGCTGATTGGCCAACTGAGTGGGGGTGACAAAACATCCCCCAAGGGGAACCGTTGGAATATCTAGCTGCCCAAGTTGTTGACCGGATTGCCAGTGCTGTCAGTTACCAACACCTCGATCAGGGCCGACGCCCCAATGCTGGTACCGGATTCTCCAACCGCCGCGTTGCTAGCAGTAGCCAAGGTTGCCACGTCGACGGGAGCAGCCATCACGGGGTTAGCAAAGGTTGCCAGGCTCAGAAGTGCGCCTAAGGTGAAGCTGGATTTTATGAGCAATTGACACGTATTCATAGGACCTCCTTGGTGTTGCTAAAAGAGGTGGTTGAAAGG